>JAQWAJ010000215.1 GCA_028707745.1 Bacteroidales bacterium
TGATTGCAGTTCTTCGGTGATCGTGTTTTCCGTTTCCGTATCGATATACACATAATCATCGCAGGAAACACTTAAGTACAGCACTGCAGTGAATAGTAGAATACGGTAAATTTTCATATCCAAAGTTAATATTTACATCCGCTCAAGAAGGTCGACTGTCGCTATTTCTTTAGTGAACCGATTTATTGACAGCGTTTTGACCTCAAAACCGTTGAATTCCAAAGGGATATTCAAGTCGAGTAAAGGAATCCTCAGATCTGCCTTTCGTGATGTGCCGGTCGTTTCAAACAACCTGACAATCAACCGGTCATCTTTTTCCGCCATCTTCATGGCAGCTATTCGAACAGCGCTATCTGAAAGAGTAACAGCATGTTCAATAATCTTCCCTCCTTTTCCGGGGAAGCAACAAAGGCTCATCGAACCGCTGTTCAGCAGGCGGCTTTCGAGATCGATCGATTCCAGGCGTTCCTTTTTCGAGCCGGCATTGATCCTGAAACGGAACTGGTGTTCCCCCTGATCGATCCGGGGAGTAAACCGGTCCTGACGAACGACCGGAGTCAGATCATCCACCGGATGACCAGCATAAGCCGGTGAACGCAGCAGGGAAATTCTCAGCTCCCCGGCTGAAAAATCAAATCCGTAAGTCGTTTGATTGGCAACAGTGAATGCGAGGTCGTCATTGTTCGAGAACAGTCCGACCCATTCCTGGGCAACCAACTCCTCTCCCTCCCGGTCGAACTGCTGCACACCGTAGGCTACCTGTCCCAGACAATCCGGATTTACCAGCATTCCAGGGAAGGCCATTTTCAGCATTTTATCCTTTTCCATC
This sequence comes from Bacteroidales bacterium, assembly GCA_028707745.1. Classification (GTDB taxonomy): domain Bacteria; phylum Bacteroidota; class Bacteroidia; order Bacteroidales; family UBA12481; genus UBA12481. The sequence goes on from JAQWAJ010000215.1 coordinate 830, forward strand.
CAAAAAATCCGGACCGAAATTTCCACTTCGGCTCCCTGTTTTGGAATCAGATACCTGACCACAGCCGTTGATACCTGGTAGCGGAACAGGCCCTCCACTACCACTCTGACCGGACCGTCTTCGATGATCCGCACCGGTTCCACAGGTCCCTGTGTTCCTGCAAATCCGGCGGTTTCTGAAGGGCTCATCAACCGGAAACTGCCGGCCGGGTCACGGAACGAATTCACTTTCATCCCCCAGGGATCAGCAGAATCCTTCATCACCAGAAGTTCAGCCGAATCAGTTTTCAGATAATCTTTCCCATTCACCTTATATTGATCGATCAGGCCAGTTTCAGGGCTTATTCTGATCTCGCAGGTATCGTTCACAAAATGCAGTTCACCCTGAGCGGGGTTCATGGGTTTATCGAGAATGCTCACCTCCCGCAGATAACAGGAGAACCGGTTCATCGACGAAGCTTTCAGCCTCGCCCTGAACACCAGGCGCTTACGGTGATCATTGGCAATATTGGCCGATTCTTTCTCCAACTGATATACCACGGGGTTACCCGATTCATCGGTCAGTTCCGGGAGCCAGAAAACCCGGGGGTTAAAATTGGGCTCCGGTCCCTGCAATTCAACAATCAGCGTTTCATCGATGTCGTAAGGCTCCGGATTGTATACCAGTACCGGGAACTCTTCTTTGCGGGCAACCGGCTGTCCGGTCATCAGTTTGAAAAAAGCCCTGGCTTTCAAACGGGATAAAATCTCCAATCCATGATCCATCCGTTGCATCGCATATACCTCCACCTCAGGAATGGCTGATCCGGGTAAAATATCATGAAACTCACAGAACAGAAGATCCTCCAGCGCCTCACGCAGCTCTTTCCGGGGGTATTTCATCAACCCAGCGACCACAGCGTGGGTCAGCATCTTTTCAGCGGTATAATAGATATTCTCCAGCTTCCGGTGCATTCTCTTCACGCGCGACATGGATGTGTAACACCCCACGGCCCATGGATTCAGATCTCCGTTGTAAAGGGTCAGCTTACTCCGCCTCGGCTCAAGATCAGCAAAATAAGCTTCCGGCCAGGAGTGCTTAATTTCCTTATTGTTATCAATTCTTTTCTGCAGCATTCCGAGATCGATCTTCGATGGGCCTCCTCCGTGATTGCCAATACCCCAGAGAAAAAGCCCCTGCTGAACATCAGAATGGGTTTTAAGCCATTTTTCGAACTTTTCGTCAGCTTTGCCTTTTTCAGAATTATAATGTTCGGTCGACCGGTGGGCTAAAACCTCCGACCCATCAAATCCTTTCCAGATAAAGTCTTCAGGTATTTCCAGATGATCTGCACCCGGTCGGCAAAAAAGATAGGAGGTGTAACCCGATTTATTCAAAATCTGTACCAGCCCCCTGGTGTGGCCGAACGGGTCAAAATTGACCGCGGTCTGAGGCTCCACACCGAACTTCTCCATTAAATAATTTTTACCGACAAGTATCTGTCTGACAAACGATTCCCCCGTTGGCAAATTACAATCGGGCTGAACATACCAACCTCCGATGATTCTCCACTTGCCCTCCTTCACCAGTCGCTGAATCCTCCTGAAAAGTGAAGGCTCATATTCCTCAACCCACTGATAGAGCAACGATTCATTGTGACAAAACACAAAACCATCGAATTTGGAGCAGAATTCAGCTGCGATACGGAAGGTGGACAGGGTTTCGGCCAGTCCCTCTTCCCATTCCCAGAGCCAGACCGGATCGATGTGAGAGTTACAGATAAGATGGATGGTTCGGGTATCCATGGGTGTTGCCATTTTATAGGTGTCTGATATTCATTCCTCCGCTCAATTCAATCACGGCTCCGGTTGAATAGGGAATTTCCCCTGATGCCAACGCAGCCACTGCCCGGCCGATATCTTCGGGTTGCCCCCATCTACCTTCGGGAATAAGCCCGGAGGCTATCTTTTGATCATATTTATCCTTTACGGCCGCTGTCATATCGGTATTGATCACTCCCGGCCGGATCTCATAAACAGAAATTCCTGACGATGCCAATCGATCGGCATACAACATGGCAGCCATGCTCAATCCGGCCTTTGATATGCAGTATTCGGGACGTTCCGGCGAGGAGGTTACGGCCGACATAGAAGTGATAAAAACCACCGAAGGTTTGCATTCGTCAACCCGGCTCATGCAATCCAGCATGTAATTCGTAATCACCTGCGTAAAAAAGAAAGGCCCGCGCAGATTAATATTGATCAGCCGGTCGAAGCTTTCGGCTCCCGATTCCAGAATATCCACCCGTTTCAGCGGGGCAACACCGGCATTGTTTACCAGCACATCGATCCGTCCGAATTTTGCTGCGATCTGACTCAACACCGATGCATGGCTGCTAAGTTCTGATACATCCGCCTTAATGGTCAGGGCAAAAGGCTCACCCGGCTCAATATTCCGCGAAATGCCAACTACCTGATATCCCTTGGCAGCCAGCGATCCGGCAATGCCGAATCCAATACCCCTGCTGGCTCCGGTTATAACTGCAACTTTCATATTTTCAATGTTTTATCCACAAATAAGCACAAATTAAGGCACAAATTAGCACGAAAAAAATTCGTGAAAATTTGTGTTGTCATTGGTGTGAATTTGTGGAAAGTAAAAACTCATTCCACACTTTTTCAAACCACATTTCTTCTGCAGGGATCGGCCTGACGGTCACCCAGTTCTTATGAACTGTCAGATTTTCGTCGAGACAGATCTCCAGAATATTTTTCTTTATAAACTCCTCATCTTCTGACTTATCCAGATACTCCCCGATGGCCTCCAGATACACAGCATGCGTCAGGCACAGATCAAACATCCTCAAAGCATCCGGAAGCTCCCAGGGCATCACTGCGCTCAGCTCATGGTTCATCCGGTGCCACAGAGTCCAGGCTTCCTTAACCTGCTCCCGGATGTTCTCTCTGTTCCTGATGATTCCGCCGTAATCCGACATCCTGCGTTGCAGGTCTGAGAGGGCATCCTGGTATCTGAGTGAGCCTTGGCCAGACAATAAAGCACTGATTTTTTGCGGAAGAGTGACGCGTGACACGTGACGCGTGACACGTGATACGTTACGCGTAACGAGTGACGCGTGACGCGTAACACCGGCAATTTTCATCGCAGCACGAATGCTGCCTACCTGGCCCGAATTCAACGCCGAACCACCCGGGCGCGTATTGCCGTGCGACCCGTTCACTTCCCCAATAGGGAATAGATGGCGGATATTGGATTCCCACCAGATATCACCAGTTAGCCCGCCGTTATTATGCTGGGCACAGACCGCTATCTCGAGGGGTTCTTTGGTTATATCGATGCCGTGACTCAGGTACAGATCGATGGCCGGCTGATTCATGAGCTTAAGCCTTTCGATGGGCGTTTCAGCTATGGCTCCCGATTTTTCGATATATTCCCGGGCTTCGGGTTTCAGCTTATCCAGACTGAACCCTTCCGGATTTCTTGTGAAATCCATAAAAACACGCCTTCCGGCTGCTGTTTCTTCCTGCACCAGCAGGTCGATCAGCGATGAACCATACTTTTCAACCTTCTTCGGATCAAACGGCCACTGGTATCCTTTTAAAAATATCGCGGTAAAGAGAGACTCCTGATCCGGGAATTTACCCTTCAGAAATTCGCACTCCCCGGTACCATCCTGATTGACAGAATAATATCTGGGCACTACCTGTTGATACAAGCCGGAGAGGTTCCAGC
>JAQWAJ010000216.1 GCA_028707745.1 Bacteroidales bacterium
GAATTTTTAAATCACGCATACCGAAAAGCGTTTTGGTAACCTCTTTCCGGGAAGATTTATTCATAACCACACTAAACTGCATCTCATACAGGTTCGGTGAAAACTCATCCCACAACCGGCAATCATCCCCCATCGGATAGATGAGCTCAAAGGTTTCCCTGCCCGTAGGGATCGTCTTTTTTATCCCGATGGAATTCAGTGTGTTCCCGTTTTTTCCGTAAGGTTTTGCCATCACCTGAAGCGAAATATCCTCAGGATTGACCGAGTTATTTTCGATTTCGCCGATAATCTTAACCACATGATTTTTCACATCCGGATATAGCTTGACCTGCCGCAATCCGACAACCGGCAAGGCCTCGAGAGTCATTTTGCCCACGATGCCGTTCCAGTTTGTCTGAGTATGGTCGGTGACGCTGTGGGCATTTTGCCCCACATTCACGATCATGCGGTTATCGATGCGGATGGTTAACAGATGCGATCCGGGTTTTATCAGATTAGTAAGATCATACCGATGGGCTGTGGAGAGGTTATCGAGCTGACCGGCACATTGGCCGTCGATCCAGACCGTTGATTGCCAGTGGCATCTTTCCAGCGTGAGCAAAATGCGCTGATCCTTCCAGTCCTTCGGAATCTGTATCTCACGCTGATACCAGGCGGCTCCTGCATAGTAAACATCCGGCTGCAGCCAGAACGGGATCTTGATGTTCCCCGGCTGGCGGTATTTTGCGTATTTACCGGCGGTGTACCAGGATTTGTCGATCACCTGACCGGTCCATTTTGTGTTGACAGTGACCGGAAATCCCTTGCCGTTTTCCGTCAGCGAACCCGGAAGATGCAGCGTGTTGCTGGCCGGGAATGGCTGTGCATACCACCTCTGCACACTTCCCAGGTCGAGAGAGTCGATACGGTATCTCCAGGAGCCTGACAGGTCGCGCTCATAGGTGACCGGCCGGCAGGAACTGAGTAAAATCAGACTGATGAGAATGGGAAGGAGGCGTTTCATGATGTGCTGATGTGCTGATTATTTGATGTGCTGATTATTGGCAAAGCATAAAGGTAGGAATAAATGCTGACCGCCGGTTGCACCGGCGGGGACTAAAAGGCTGCCCCTGCAGGGCAGCACATCAGCACATCAATCAATCAGCACATCAATCAGCACATCAGCACATCAGCACATCATCCCTGCCCCTTCATCCAGTAGCCAGATGAGTTCCCCGGCCGGATGAACCATCGAGGCGGGTAGTTTTTGCCAACCCTCCTGCCGATGAATGATCTGAGCAACTTTTTCAGCCTTTCCTGATCCGGTGACGATAAAACAAACCGCTTTGGCGTTGTTGATCAGGCGGCCCGTGGCGGTGATCCGTTTCTGATGGGTCACCGGGTGCTCAGTCGCAGCAAACAGTTCATGGGAATCAAATAAACTGATATGATCCGGAAAAATGGAAGCCGTGTGCCCGTCATCGCCGAGACCGAGGAGAATTAAATCGAACTGAGGGATGCTGTTTTTCGGCTGAATTTTTTCCTGAACGATGCCTGAATATCTTCCTGCTTCAGTTACCGGATCATTTTCTCCTTTTATCCGGTAAATATTTGCCTCCGGAATCTCTATGTTTTTCAACAATGATGCATGGGCCATCCGGTAGTTGCTTTCAGGGTCGGATGGGAGTACGCAGCGCTCATCGCCCCAGAAAAGCAATATCCGGGACCAGTCTAAGCTATTCTGATATTGACACGAAATCAACTCGAACAGGGCACGGGGTGTCGATCCGCCAGCGAGCACTATCGGGAAATATGAGCCAGGCTCCTTTTTTGATAACCCGTCGGAGATGAGTGTGATCAGGTAGCCTGTCAGCTGATTGAGATCAGGAAATATTTTTATTTCAGGATTCATCGTTATAATTCACAATAGATGCCATCGTCCGACAGGTTTTTACAAGGGTAGCGCCAGGTCATATTCGGTTCTTCGATCAGATCATCGGCTCTTTCGGGGCCCCAGGTCCCGGCAGGATAGCCGAGAACCGGTATGCAGGAGTTGTTTTTCCACGCTTCCAGCACCGGATCGAGAAATTTCCAGGTAGCCATCACGGCGTCGCCCCTGGCAAAGAGGGTGGAGTCGCCCGTCATGCAATCGAGCAGCAGTCTTTCATAGGCATCGGGAATTCTGTCGATGGAGAGATCTGTGTAGTGGAAATCCATGTTTACCGTATGTACATCGAACCCTTTACCGGGCATTTTCATTCCGAATTTCAGCAGCATGCCTTCATCAGGCTGTATTCTGATAACCAGTTTGTTATGGGATTCGTTATTTCTGTCACCGGCAAAAAGGTAATGGGGAGTCGGCTTGAAATGAATCACTGCCTCCGAAACCCTTGTGGGGAGCCGCTTACCGGTACGGATATAGAATGGAACTCCGCCCCAGCGCCAGTTATCGATATAAAATTTCAGTGCCGCATAGGTTTCTGTTTTGGAGTGGGGATCCACACCCGTTTCATCGCGGTATCCCTTGATGGGCTCGCCTTTAATGGTGGAGGCCAGGTACTGACCCCTGATGACCGACTTAACCACCTCTTCGGGAGAATAGGGCCGGATCGACTGAAGCACTTTCACCGTTTCGTTACGAATGGCATCGGAGTTCAGCGAGGCCGGCGGTTCCATGGCAATGAGCCCTACCACCTGGAGCAGGTGATTCTGAATCATATCGCGCAGGGCCCCCGAGCCTTCATAATAAGGGCCGCGATTCTCGACACCGATGCTCTCGGCAGAGGTGATCTCCACATGATGAACATAATTGCGGTTCCACAAGGGCTCAAATATGCCATTGGTAAATCTCGTCACCAAAACATTCTGAACGGTCTCCTTGCCGAGATAGTGATCGATGCGGTATATCTGATCCTCCTGCCAGCTCCCGAGCAGGGATGTGTTCAGGTCGATAGCACTTTGCAGGTCATATCCGAAAGGCTTTTCGATGATTACCCGCTTCCAGCCGTCATCTGGGTTATTCATGAGATTTTGGGCCAGGTTCCGAGGAATAACCCCGTATAAATTCGGAGGGGTCGAAAGGTAATAGATGGTATTTCCCGGGATATCCAATGATTGCCGGAGTTCCGACAGCTTGTGGCTGAGTTGGGGATAGGTAGCCGGATCTTCCGCGTTGATGCTGAGAAAACTGACCTTTTGCAAAAAGGCGTCTATCCCGGATTTGTCTTTTTCTTCCGAAAATTTCAGCAGCCCATCCTTGATGATCTCCCTGAAGATTTCATCATTCATTCCCGATCGGCTAACCCCGATAATGGCAAATTTTTCGGGCAACAGCCCCAGGACTTCAAGTGAGTAGAGCGCGGGAATCAACTTCCTTTTGGTCAGATCCCCCGATGCTCCGAAAATGACTAAGATTTGATTTTCAGGCCGGTTCATGGGTAAAATTCAATTACAATAAAGATACAAGGATTCTGCCAGGATCAGATCCCTGGCAAAATGCTTGTATTTACCTTGATGAAACAACCAAATCACCCATATGTTCTGCCTTCTCCCATCAGCACATCAATCAATCAGCACATCAGCACATCAGCACATCAGCAAATCAGCACATCAGCAAATCAGTTTTCTGCCCATCAAATCCAGTACCCCGTTAATGAAGCTCAACGGATGTGCGGGATTGCCCGGAACATAGAGGTCGATGTGTTGGGTTGCCGTAAATTTACGGTTGAGTGCCGGGCTATCGGCGAAGAGTCCGCCGGAGATAGCATCCGAGCCGCAGAGGATGATGACCTTGGGTAATGGGGTGGCATCGTAGCAAATCTGCAGCGCTTCGGCCATATTTTCGGAGATTGGGCCGGTAATCACGATGCCATCGGCATGTCGGGGCGAGGCAACAAAATCGATTCCAAACCTGCCCATATCGAAATTAACATTCCCGGCAGCATTGAGTTCCATTTCATTACAGGCATCGCCGGCTGCGGAAACCTGGCGGAGTTTGAGCGAACGGTGAAAGAGAGTGCGGATTTCCTGCCGGATAAGTGTGGGGTCGAGTATGATGGGTTTATCCTGATCGGGTTTGATCATCAGGTTATCGCGATAGTTGGTTGCGATATGATAATCGTTGGTGAACCGGATTCGGTCGGGAGCGGCGAACTCGCATTCACGGCAGAAAACGCATTTTCCCAGATCGATCGAAAAGGGGTCTGCGCAGATGGCACCCGAGGGACAAAGAGCAGCCAGCCTGCGGGCCTGTTCAGCCGATGGTTCCCCTGATATCACCGGTCTGCCGCGGAAAAGCGGTGTGAGAACGGCGGTACGCAGGTCAGGGACATATTGAATGCCATGCTGCCGGAGTATTTTGATGGATCTGAACCTATCGTATTATAAATCGTGACCGCAGTACGACAGATTAAAACTCTTGTTGCATATCGGGAAATCGGAAATCTCCTGATTTCTCACGGCAAGTGCCAGCGCCATCCAATTGTGGAACGATGGATACTTGCTTTTGTCGTGGACCAGTTCTCCCGACGCACCCGTCACTGCTG
>JAQWAJ010000217.1 GCA_028707745.1 Bacteroidales bacterium
TTTAATCTTGATCCCAGCCAACATGTCCGGCGTAATCTACTTAAAATTCGCAGTCGTATTCTCTTCTCGGCAACGCTTTCACCAATCGATTATTTCCAACCACCCCTTCACGCAAAAATCGATGCTCAAATTTCAGATCAACGATTGCGGGATTCTTCTGGCTACCAGTCCCTCTTCCTGGAAGTTTAAAGGCATTTCAGACGATTCATCGCAACGGATCAGCGTAGCGCTTGGTTTCCGGTATATGCAACAACCTGAACCTCATACACTTTATGCGCCGGCCCATCACAAAGATATGATTACCAAGCTGTTTAACAATCTGGGATTCCATCCGGATATAAAAACCGCTTCCATCGGCACGGCTATGCCGGTTCAATCCAATTCGATTGTTCATTCCAGCGTGAACGAACTTGAAGGATGTGCTGAGATCTATGTAAAACAGAGTGGTACCGATCTGATCAGGGAGATACGGAGAAGCTTACGGGAGAATTGCTTGAAGGGTGTGTCAGCCATCAACCTGTTTCTGAAACTCGAAGATCCCTATACCTGTCAATTTACAGAAGAGTGCGAAAAGCTGGGATTCTTTTTTTCAGGTATTCTTCCGGAATCGCAGATCGGAGATGCCCTGATTCTTCAATATCTGAACAATGTGGAAATGGATTATGCGAAAATCATACTGGTCAGTGATATCGCCAACGAGCTATTAGCCTATATCCGTGAGCATGATCCCAACATCATCAAATAAAGGTCAATCATGATTGCAGTTTTTTCACCTCAGCATTCCCTTCATAATCCGCCCAAAGAATTCAACTCCAATGAGGTGGTGGCTTATGGCGAATCGCCGGAGCGCGCCGAACTGATCTATCGCTCGTTGATCGAAAATCCGGCCGTAAAAATGGTGAATCCGGGGGAGTTTGACCTGGCGCACTTCCGAAAGGTTCATGCATCTGACTATCTGGATTATTTGCAAACCGCTTATGATGAATGGATTGCCGACGGATTGTCGGATGAAGGCATCATGCCGGAGTTCTTTGCTCTGGGTGAAATGCGAAAACAGCCTCCGCCCAAAAACCCGCTGGCCAAAGCCGGCTATTATATGACCGACAACTGCACCATGATCGTCAGGGATACCTGGGAAGCCGTAAAATACTCAGGGTATACCGCTCTTACCGGCGCCGAATATCTCCTTGATGATGAACCTGTGGTGTTTTCACTTTGTCGCCCGCCCGGTCATCACGCCGGATTTGACTACGCCGGGGGATACTGTTTTATCAACAATGCAGCACTGGCAGCAAAATTCCTTCAGGACGAGGGCGATCCGGAAGCCGGAGGCAATCTGAAAACAGGGATTCTTGATATCGATTTTCACCACGGCAATGGCACCCAGGATATCATCCAACGCCTGAAAAACATACTGCTGGTCTCGATTCATGGTGATCCCAGATACTCCTATCCGTACCTTACCGGATAAGAATCTGAGAACACCCTTCAGAATATAAACCACCCGCTTCCGCCCCACACATCCGATGATGCCTATTTCGAAGTTTTCAGACAGGCAGTCAGCCAGCTGAAAAAGTTCGGTATAAATTATCTGGTGGTCTCTTTGGGTGTGGATACCTTTGAAAAAGAGGGCCTTGGTAACTTCAACCTCTCATCGGGTATTTACAGTGCCCTATCGGAATACCTCATCGGTGAGCTCAAGGTGCCTGTGCTGATCATCATGGAAGGAGGCTACAACACCCAATATCTGGCTGCCAATGTAAATTCTTTTCTGAGGCCGTTCATCATACAATAAGTTCTATTGTTATCGTGTTATCTAAGAACCCGATAATTTGAACCTATGAAACCGGCGCTCATCTTACTGTCACTGATATTGACAATTTGTTCCTGCAGCCAGAATTCCTCTTCCGATATATCGATTATCGATATTCATCAGGCTTTGGAATCAAAAGGAGCACTGCGATTAAGCGAAATTGCAGGCAATATTGATTTCATCGCACTTCACAATATCGATAGTACAACTTACATAGCTAACACGACTCGGTTTATGGTAGGCGACCATGTGATTTGCGTTGGCAACAACAATCCTTCGGAAGTTCTTCTTTTCACCAGGGACGGTAGTTATCTGAGAAAAATCGGAAGAAAAGGGAAAGGCCCGGGGGAATATCTCGATTATTTCAATGTTGCCCTGAATGAACAAGAACAAACAATCCTGATAGCAGATAACCGGGGCAAAAAGTTCATACTATACAACTATCAGGGTATCTGTCTGAAAGAGAGATTTTATAAACATTATTCCGGATTAGAAATCAATCATATCGGTGGCATGTTTGTGAACACCGATGGCAATTTCATGCTCGATCACGAATGGAACCAGATGGCTACCGGGAATTGCTTCAACGTATTAATACTGGCAAACGACCTCGAAACGATTTCAGGGGTTTACCCTGGAACCAAAGAATCAGGAACACTTTTTATTTCATTTAATTCAAACAGACTTCAAAAGGTAAACGGAGATATTCACTATTGGTCAAAAAAGCAAGACACTGTTTTCAGAATAGGCAACGGCCATTTGTGCCAACCTGTTTATCGCCTGAACAATCCCGACAAACAGATCCTCGATGATTACGGTAATCATACCGGGAAGGGCAAAGTTTCGATTACCACGCTGGCAGAGGCGTCACATTATCTTTTTATTGAAGGGAAGATTAGTTCGAAACCTTTTCTGATTTCATTTGACAAAAGAACAGGCAAAGGCAACCGAATTTTTGCTGAAGGAAATTGCGGGTTCGCAACAGATGACCGATATGGCATTGAGAATGATCTCTTCTCATTTTCACCCCTAAACTTCACGTCCTTAGAATCCAATCTCTATGATGGCAAGCTCATCATCATCCTGACTCCGGATTATCTGGATAATTTTCAGGAATGTTTTAATAAAGATCTTGCTGATTGTCTGATGGCAAGCAACCCAGGTATGCCAGAAAAGAGGGATGAACTGGTGAATCTGATCAGGAACCGCGATGAAAATTCCGGACCGATCCTGATGGTAATTACACTGAAATAGAATTGGGCCAAAACAAAGCCGGAAAAAATCAGCACATTTGGCAGTTTGTCGCTACCAGCTGATCACTATACAGGGTTTAAATATACTTTTGCGGCATAATTAATTTAATATTTCAGGCAATGAAAGTTGTTACGTTTGGTGAAGTCATGCTGCGTTTAGCTACTCCGGGATATTTAAGGTTCGGTCAGGCAGATAGTTTTAATGCTACTTTTGGCGGAGCCGAGGCAAACGTCGCCGTATCATTGGCAAATTATGGGATTCCGGTTGATTTTGTCACCCGGCTGCCGAAAAATGACATCGCCCTGGCCTGCATAGCTGATTTACGCAAATATGGTGTTGGAGTCGACAAGATTGTGACCGGTGGCGACCGTATCGGAATCTATTTTCTCGAAACCGGTGCCGTAAGTCGGGGTAGTAAGGTGGTTTACGACCGGGCCAATTCTGCCATTTCAGGCATTCTTCCGGGCATGGTTGACTGGGATAAAGTCTTTGAAGGTGTTACCTGGTTTCACTGGACCGGCATTACGCCTGCGGTTTCCCAGGGCGCTGCTGATGTTTGTCTGGAAGCCATTAAAAAAGCAAACGAAAAGGGAATCATGGTATCCTGCGATTTGAATTATCGAAAAAATCTATGGAAATATGGCAAAAAAGCCGGGGAGATCATGCCTGCACTAGTTGCCGGATGTGACATAATTCTGGGAAATGAAGAGGATGCTGACAAGGTTTTGGGCATAAAAGCCGAAGGAGTTGATGTTACGGGAGGTCAGGTAGAAGCTGCTGCATACGAATCGGTTTCGAAACAAATCATGGCCCGGTTCCCCAGGTGCAAAAAGGTAATTACCACGCTGCGCGGTTCAGTCAATGCCAACCACAATGAATGGTCAGGTGTGCTGTGGGACGGAAATAAACTGTTTATCGCTCCGAACTATCAGATTACCCATATTGTCGACCGCGTTGGCGGAGGAGATTCATTTATGGGCGGACTGATCTACGGCTTGTTAAACTATTCGGGAGATGACCAGAAAGCATTGAACTTTGCCGTCTCTGCCTCTTGTTTGAAGCATACCATTTATGGCGATTACAATCAGGTAACCGTTGATGAGGTAGAAAAACTGATGGGCGGAGATGCATCCGGTAGAGTAGCCAGATAATCAACCTGTTACGCCATACCATCGAACAATTACAGGCGGGGTGATCCGCCTTTTTTGTTTTTGGTCTAAATTGTTCATATCCCAGTTTAAAAAGTGCAAAAAAAACAATGCTGACAATCAAAAAAAACGGTACAATCGTACCATAATTAACAAGGCGTTCTTTCGTTTGTAACTAATTAATTTAAAGATTTTTAACCTACAGTCAACTGATCATATTTATCGCAGATTGATGAAAAAATCAGAAAATGCATCAGAAAGTTTCGAGGCAGAAGAAGCA
>JAQWAJ010000218.1 GCA_028707745.1 Bacteroidales bacterium
CAAACGGCAATCCCGAAAAGCGGATCCATTCTTCAGCCAGGTCATATTTGTACGGGTACCGGCCTTCGATGCCAAAGACCTTGTCGCCGATACATACACCGGCATGATTACCCTGAATGGCTGTTTTTTCAAATCCCTCAAACGCCGGCGTAAACTCCCATTGGAGCTTCCAATACTCATTTGCCAATATCCGTATCAGGAGTATGCTTGTCCGGGAATGCGAATCGAGCCAAACCTTTCTGATTTTTTCAAGAGGGACCTCAGAAAACAGACATACGGTACGCACCGGCCCTTCCACTCCGATACAATAGTTTCCGACCCATTCCACGGATCCGGGAACCGGGAAAGCGCCCACCGGAACCAGGGCAATATCGGCTTCATCTGATACCAATTCCCGGGCTCCGATGGCAGGAACATCAAGAATTATCTCACAATCCCTCAGCTCCTCCGAATGTTGAATTCCATAGACGAGAGGCAGTGAATTCAGATAACTGACAATGGATATTTTCATGAAACCAAAGGTAGTGAATCCGTCATCCGGATGCCACTGGTTTTTCGTAACTTTGGCCACAAATTAACAAGATGATGGATCTCTCAGAATTAACAGCAATTTCACCTGTCGACGGCAGATACCGGTCGAAAACCCGGGAGTTGGCACCCTATTTTTCGGAATCGGCCTTGATCAAATACCGGCTGCTAGTGGAGGTTGAGTATTTTATCCAGTTATGCGAATTGCCTTTGCCCCAGCTGACCGGCTTCCCCAGACAGCAGTTTGCCGCTATCCGGAAAATCTATCAGGATTTCACTCCTGAGGATGCAATCCGGATTAAGGAGATAGAGAAAACCACCAATCACGATGTTAAAGCTGTAGAATATTATCTGAAAGAACAGTTTGATAACCTGCATCTTGAAACCTATAAGGAGTTCATTCATTTCGGGCTCACATCTCAGGACATCAACAATACCGCAGTTCCTCTCTCATTCCAAGAATCCATTGAGGAGGTATTTATGCCGGCATTGCTGAATCTGAACCATAAATTGATTGCTTTATCCGAAGAGTGGCAGGATATTCCCATGTTGGCGCGAACTCATGGTCAGCCGGCATCGCCGACCCGTTTGGGCAAGGAATTTCTGGTGTTTGTCGAACGGCTCGAGAAGCAGGTCGGGATACTCAGCCTGTTGCCCTATCCCGCTAAATTTGGCGGAGCTACCGGGAACTTCAACGCCCACCTGGTTGCCTATCCCGGAACCGACTGGGTAGAGTTTGGCAATCATCTGGTAAACGATATTCTGGGTCTTGACCGTTCTCAGGTAACCACTCAGATCGAGCATTATGACAATCTGGCTGCTATTTTCGACTGTATCCGGCGTATTCATGTGATTTTAACAGATCTCTGCAGGGATATCTGGACCTATATTTCGATGGGTTATTTCAAGCAAAGAATAAAAAAAGGAGAAGTCGGATCCTCGACGATGCCGCATAAAGTCAACCCCATCGATTTTGAAAATGCCGAAGGGAACTTCGGGGTTGCCAATGCGCTGTTGGGATATCTGAGTGAAAAACTGCCGATATCGAGGCTACAGCGGGACCTTACCGATTCAACCGTGCTCAGGAATATCGGGATGCCTCTGGCCCACGGGCTGATCGCCATTCAATCGTTACAGAAAGGCTTGGATAAACTTCTGCTAAACGAAGAGGCCATCAACAAAGATCTGGAAGAAAACTGGGCCGTTATTTCAGAAGCCATTCAAACAATCCTGAGGCGGGAGAATTATCCGAATCCTTACGAAGCGCTGAAGGAACTCACCCGCAACAATGCCCATATCACTAAAGACCAGATCCATTTGTTCATTGAAACGCTTGACATCAGCCCTCAGGTTAAAGAGGAACTGAAGGCCATCTCTCCCTGGAATTATTTGGGGATAAAGAACCTCCGACAATTATAATCGCTATAAACATACTCCCATATTTCAATCCCGCATGAAGACCTTTCTCAAGATCATTTCGCAATATGTGAAGCCATACAGTAAATACGTTGTACTTAATGTATTCTTCAACATTGCCGGAGTGATTTTCTCACTGTTAAGCATGTTGCTGATTGTGCCATTTCTGAATGTTCTGTTTGAGAAAACTGTGCCTGTTGCTGCACCAGCTGCTCTGGAATTCACCTCCCGATCGATTCAGGATAATTTCAACTATTTCATCTTCCAACTGATTGAGAAGCATGGTTCTCAAACGACATTGGTCATTGTCAGTGTTGCGGCTGTTATTCTTTTTTTCCTGAAAACATCAAACATCTATTTTGCCAGCTATTTTATGGCACCGATCCGCAACGGGGTGGTCAGGGACCTTCGGAATAAAATCTATGGGAAAATCATTGAACTGCCGCTCTCCTATTACTCCCGCGAGAGAAAGGGTGACATCATGTCGAGATTGACCCAGGATGTTCAGGAGGTTGAATGGTCGGTAATGGCTTCCATCGAAAAGATTTTCCGTGATCCGTTGAATATCCTCATTTTTCTGATCGGCATGTTCGCCATGAGTCCAAGGCTTACCATTTTTGTTCTCCTGGTTCTTCCGTTAGCTGCTTTACTAATCGGGACTATCGGGCGAAATTTGCGCAGGACCTCGACTCGGAGTCAGGGGCAGATGGGTGAACTCATGTCGCAGGTTGAAGAGACCCTATCCGGCTTAAGAATTATCAAGGCATTCAATGCGCAGGAGCAGAGCGAAAGGACTTTTCAGAAACAGAATCAGGTTTTCACACGACTCATGAACAGAATCTCGAGACTCAGGGAACTGGCATCACCGTTGTCGGAATTCATGGGTTCATTTGTGGTAGTCGGGCTGATGGCCTTTGGAGGCAATTTGGTTTTACGGTCTCAGGGAGGATTGAGTGCAGAAGCATTCATTGCTTACATTGCCGTATTTTCGCAGCTCCTGGTGCCAGCGAAATCGATTTCCACTGCTTATTACCATTTAAACAAAGGGTTAGCATCGATCGACAGGATCAACGAGGTTCTGGAATCGGAAAATCCGATCAAAGAGGTTGCTAATCCTGTCGAAATCAACTCATTCGAAAGCAAGATCGAACTGAAAAATGTTCGGTTTTCCTATGAAAATGCTCCGGTCATCAATGATATCAGTCTGACTATCAATAAAGGTGAAACCGTTGCGTTTGTTGGGCAGTCTGGTTCCGGCAAATCCACTCTGGTTGATCTGCTGGCCAGATTTTATGACGTGGTGGAAGGGGAAATTCTGGTCGATGGCAAAGACATCCGAAAAGTAAATACCAAAGAGCTCCGTAACCTGATGGGAATTGTTCCCCAGGATCCGGTTCTGTTTAATGACACGATACTGGCCAATATCACATTCGGCACCACTCCTGATAAAGCAACAGCCGAAACAGCGGCAAAAGTTGCCCATGCCTGGGAATTCATCAGTCAGATGGAAGATGGGCTTGAGGCTCACCTGGGCGACCGGGGGAGTACTCTTTCGGGAGGACAGCGGCAACGGATCTGCCTTGCCAGGGCAATTTACCGGAATCCGCCAATTCTGATTCTCGACGAAGCCACTTCATCGCTCGATTCTGAATCCGAGAATTATGTTCAGGCCTCGCTGCAGGATTTAAGGTCAAGTCGGACCACCATAATCATTGCTCACCGTTTATCGACCATTCAGAATGCCGATCGCATATATGTGATCAAGGAGGGTCAGATTGCCGAGCAGGGAAACCACGCCGAACTGATGGCTCTGAATGGAGAATACCGTTATCTTTTTGAACTTCAAAACCATGGCAATCTTTCCTGATCCGGATAGCCATATACACATCAGAAAAGAAATTTCCAGTCTCTTTCCTAATATTGTCATTGGGTATCTGCTTGGGAACGTTGAAAACGGCCCTGCCAATCAGGAATTACGAGATCTGATCAACATCAGGTCTTTAGATATTTCAGGAACTTTGGATGAAGAAGGGATCCGTCAGGTTGAAGGCATCAGCCTGGGAAAGAAAGCTTACCGTCAGTTAGGTAAAGATCCAAACCGTTACCGCTTGTCAGCTGAAGCTTTGATGCGAAGGATTGTGAAAGGCAAAGAGCTCTATTCGATTTCATCGGTCGTGGACTCCCTAAATCTGGTATCACTCTGCACAGGAGTAACCATTGGCGGATTTGATTTGGATCTTGTCGAGGGAAATATTGAACTTGGCATTGGCCAGCTAGGCGAAAAATTTGTTGCAATAGGCAGGGGCCCGCTGAACATTGAAAATCTACCTGTTTACAGGGATTGCAGAGGAGCAATAGGCAGTCCGACATCGGACTGTGAACGAACTCAAATCACTTTGACAACCCAGCGAACATTGATGCTGATCACCGGTTTTTATGGTGAAACAGGAATTGGCGAAACACTTGAACAATTAAAACTGTCGTTATCACGTTTTTGTTTATTATCGGAAGATCAAACAGGTATTATCAGAATTACTCAATAATGAAGT
>JAQWAJ010000219.1 GCA_028707745.1 Bacteroidales bacterium
CGGCGATATAGGCGCCGATAGGTGCAACCGACAGCCCAAGTCCGAGTACCAAATGGCACAGCCAGGTATAACGCTTGGTATAGCTGTATCCCATTACGATCAGCAGGGCAACGGGTGACAATTTCAGGCAGAGTGGATTGATCAGGCCGGCAGCAACGACAAACAAAACTGCATTGACGATGGTAAAAGCCAGCGCTGACCGGCTCTTGATAATGCCTTTTGGAATCTCCCGGTTAGCGGTCCTTGGATTCCTGGCATCGATATCCCGGTCGGCCCAGCGGTTAAATCCCATGGCTGCATTCCGGGCACACACCATGCAAACCAAACATAGAAGAAGGGTGATCCAGCTGAATGGGTACCCGCTGTACCGGATTGCCAGAAAGAACCCGATCAGGGCAAAAGGCATTGCAAATATGGTGTGGGCGAAAACAACCAGCGAGAG
Source organism: Bacteroidales bacterium (assembly GCA_028707745.1). Taxonomy (GTDB): domain Bacteria; phylum Bacteroidota; class Bacteroidia; order Bacteroidales; family UBA12481; genus UBA12481. Next base: position 443 of record JAQWAJ010000219.1, read on the forward strand.
GTAATCTTTGATTTTGGCCATGGTGATTTTATTGCCTCAAATTTACTCATTCATCCGGTTCTGTCATAGTCGGTGGCTTTTAGTACTTTTGCCGGCATGTTAAAAATGGCTGTTACCGACCTCGACGGGACCCTCCTGAATGATAACCAGCAGGTGAGTCGTGAAGATTACCATACTTTGCTCGATCTGGGTGAAAAAGGAGTACTCCGTGTGATTGCCACCGGGCGGTCTCCCTTTTCGTTCAAAAGATTGATTTCTGCCGATTTCCCGATCGATTACCTGGTTTTCAGTTCGGGTGCGGGAATTATGGATTATCATACCGGAGAGATCATTTTTTCGATCAATCTGCCTGAGAAACAGGTCCATCAGATCGCGATCCGCTTAAAAGATATGGGTGTGCCGTTCAAAGTATTGGGCGCCGTTCCCGAGAATCATCATTACGTTTATTACCAGAATGGCGAGTTGCATCCGGATTTTATCCGCAGAATGGAGAATTACCGGGGATATGAAACACCGATATCCTTTGATCCGCCCAATTTCGGGGTAGCAAGTCAGTTTTTAATCATTTTGCCTGCCGATCCGGCGAGGTTTGAGGAGCTGAAATCCATGTTTACCGGAGTCAAGGTGATACGGGCAACTTCACCCATCGATCATGAATCCATCTGGATGGAAATTTTTCATCAGGATGTTTCAAAGAGCAAGGCGGTTGCAGAACTATGCAGGATGCATCAAATCGATCCATCTAAAGTCATGGGAATCGGCAATGATTACAACGATATGGATTTGCTTACTTTTCCCGGCTTTCCATTCGTTGTGGCCAATGCTCCTGAAGAACTGAAAAGTCTCTACAGGCAGGTGGCTGACAATAATCACAGCGGCTTTACCGAAGCAGTCAACCGCTCCTTTCTATCGTAGCACTGCGCCCAGCTGTTTTTCAAATGCTTTCTGAAGTTTATCCATGACCTGCTCGATCTGCTTGTCGGTCAAGGTTTTGTTTTCGTCTTGCAGAATGAAACTGACGGCCAAAGATTTTTTACCGGCTCCCAGTTTTTCATCACTCGTGTAAACATCGAACAGGTTCACTTCCTTAAGCATCTTCCGCTCAACCTGGAAGGCAATGGAACGGATGTTTTCATAACGTACTGTGCTGTCAACCACGAGAGCAAAATCTCTGCGAACCTGCGGATATTTGGCGAGTTCCTCGAATTTCACTTCCTGATGCGTCTTACGCAGGATGACATCCCAGTTCAGTTCAGCATACCACACCGTCTGTCCGATCTCGAATTTCTCCAATAAGGCCGGTTGAACCTGACCCATCTTAACGCAGCCTTTCTTGCCAAACTTTCCGGTCATCCCGATGACGAACAATTCATCGGCTATGGTTTCAGTCTCCATCTCAACGGGGTTGATCCCCATCCGGCTAAGCACCTGATAAACGGCCGATTTCAAACTGTAAAAGGTGGTATCCTGACTTTTTCCGCTCCAGTGTTCCGGATTCTTTTTACCGGTCAGCACCAGCGAAAGACAACGGGTTTCGTGATAACTGTCGGCCAGCAGGCGATCGTTGCCGGGTTTCAGTTCATAGATATTGCCGAATTCGTAGAGTTTCAGATCAGCGTTCTTGAACTTCAGGTTTGCTGCAACGGCTTCGAGACAGCCGAACAGGAGGGTCCTTCTTAATGCATTGAGGTCGTTGCTCAATGGATTCAGCAGTTTTACCTCAGTATCGGGGGTGAAAATTGCTGAATTATCATAGTAGGATGAACGAGTCAGCGAATTGGACATCATTTCATTAAATCCCTGGGCGGTCAGCTGCTCCGATATCAGGTTTTCGAGTTTTTCAGGATCCGGATGGGGAGCATAGGATAGGGTAGAGTTCACCTGATCCGTGAGGCCAACATTGTTGTATCCGTATATTCTCAGAATCTCTTCAATGACGTCGGCTTCGCGGCGTACATCCACACGATAGGTGGCAACCGACAGTTTTAGAGCGGTTGCAGTTTCCTGCAGAATTTCGATATCCAGAGATTTCAGGATGGTCTTGACTACTTCATGGTCGATCTTGATCCCGATCAACCGGTCGAGGTTGGCCCATTTCAGTTCAACCGGGTAGGGCTCAACAATATTGGGATAAACGTCCACCACATCAGAAGCGATTTGTCCGCCGGCGATTTCGCAGATCAGACAGGCAGCTCTTTTCAATGCGTATACCGTTGCATTCGGGTCGGTACCTCTTTCAAAGCGGAAAGAAGAATCGGTGAATAGCAGATGGCGCTTGCTGGTTTTTCTTACCCAAACCGGATTAAAACAAGCGGATTCGAGGAAAATGCTGGTTGTTGAACCGGATACACCTGCACGAAGTCCGCCGAATACACCAGCCATGCACATTCCCTCTTTATCGTTGCAGATCATCAGGTCGCTGGCGCTGAGCTTACGTTCCTGTTCATCCAGTGTGATAAACGGTGTGTCTTCGGGGAGTGTCCGTACAATGACTTTATAGCCCGAAATGGAATCGGCATCGAAGGCATGTAACGGCTGTCCGGTTTCATGAAGTACGAAATTGGTGATGTCAACCACATTGTTGATCGGATTCATTCCGATGCACTTCAGTCTGTTTTTCAGCCACTGCGGCGATTCGGCTATTTTGATGTTGGTGATGGAAATTCCGGAATAGCGGATGCAAGCCTCGGGGTTGGCGATCTCAACCGAGATATCGAGATGACCACTCCTGGCTGGCAGGATGGCTTGCGGTTTGTTTAAAACAACGTTTTTATCCGCGCTCAAAGCTGCTTTAAGGTCACGCGCAACACCATAATGTGAGGCGCTGTCGATGCGGTTTGGGGTTAGACCGATCTCGAACAGGTAATCTGATTCGATTTCAAATAGCTCCGACACCTGCTTTCCAACCGGGGTTGACGGATCCAGAATCATGATTCCGTCATGACTTTTGCCCATTCCGATTTCATCTTCGGCGCAGATCATTCCAAATGACTCTTCGCCCCGGATTTTTGCCTTCCTGATGGTGAGTGGTTCTGAAGAACCATATATGGTACAACCCACAGGGGCAACGATCACTTTTTGACCGGCGGCCACATTTGGGGCACCACAAACAATCGAAAGGGGCTCCGGAGCTCCGATATCGACTATAGTCAGACTGAGCTTATCTGCCTGAGGATGAGCCGTACAGGTGAGAACTTCGCCTACCACTAACCCACGCAAACTTCCCCGAACTGATTCAAACGGCTCCTCTGCTTCAACTTCCAACCCAATGTTTGTCAGGATCTTAGAGGTCGCTTCCCGGGTAATATCCAGGTTGATATAGGAACGAAGCCAATTGTACGATATCTTCATTGTATTAATATTTGGAGGCGTAAAAATAGGAAAAATCCGGATTGAGAGTCCGGATTTTCACTAACCTAAAACCTAACCTATGAAATGATCCGTAAAGGATCCTTGCAGAATTGCGATTGTTAAAGTCCATTCTGCTGATTACTTTAAACTGTCCCCACAGAGAGCAGATATGGTACGATGTTATTGAGATAACATTGTTAGAACAATCACATGGCAAAGATATGAAGGATTTTTATATCTGCAATCACTTTTTGACAAATGGTTATTCTTTAGTTATCAACTATCGCATTTTAGGGTTAAGGTATTTTAAATAGTACTTTTAGAGCGCCGAACGTGTACTAAAAACAATAAAAAATTATGTTCAAGAGGTTGATATACTTATTGATAGGCTTGGCTGTTTGCAGCCTGGCGCCGGCGCAGAATGCCACATCCATCACGGCCGGTGGGCTGAAACGACATGTCGGTTATCTGGCCTCACAGGAACTGGGCGGCCGCTGTCCGGGAACAGCCGGAGATCTTGCTGCAGCAACCTATATCCGCGATTGTTTTCTTCAATATCGACTGACTCCTTTGGCAGAAAACGGGTTCCAGCATTTTGAGGTGACCCTGGGCGTTAAGGAGGGGCCAGCCAATGAACTTACAATAAACGGACAAAAAGCAATCCCCGAAAAGGATTTCATACCGCTGACCATCAGC
>JAQWAJ010000220.1 GCA_028707745.1 Bacteroidales bacterium
TTCCCGCTCTATTTTCTGATCGGGAATATAATCCTGCTTCCGTTGATGGTGGCAGCCTTCTACCTGGGCCTGGTGATTACTCTGATGGATATGGCCGGTTTGATTATACCGCTACTGTGCAAAGTTATGGATTTTTTAATAGGGCTTGCCATGAATGGTGCTGCCTGGCTCGGCAATCTACCCGGAAATCTGGTGAAACCCGATGGATTGATCTGGGCTGATCTGGTTCTGTACTATATGATCCTGCTATTTATCAGGTCATACTGGAATCAGCCTGAACCTCAAAAAGTCAAGCGAATGCTGGCTGGAGCCGGGTTAATTTTGTTTGCCAGATTTGCCGGGATGCAAATCAGCTGATCTCATTACCACTCGAGGTTCCCGAGCCCCTGTCTGATGATACTGGTTTCAGGGCCTGTACAATCGACAATTGTAGAGGGAACGTTGTTGCCAAATCCCCCATCAATGACCAGGTCAACCAGGTGCCCCATTTCATCGTGAATGAGCTCCGGATCTGTGGTGTAATCGAGGATAACATCCCCGCTGTGAACCGATGTGGTGAGGATCGGGTTGCCCAGTACCCGGGTGATTTCCAGAATAATCGGATTGTCGGGGATTCGGATACCAACTGTTTTCTTTTTACTTTTCAGAATTTTCGGAACATTGTTATTGGCTTCCAGAATAAATGTAAATGGGCCGGGAAGGTTCCGCTTCATTAATTTGTATATCTGATTGTCAATGGGCCTTGTATAATCGGCCAAATGGCTTAGATCGGAAACAATAAAGGAGAAATGTGTTTTATCTGGCCTCAATCCTTTGATCTGGGCAACCCGTTCAATGGCCTTCTGATGAGTAATATCACAGCCCAAACCGTACACGGTATCAGTCGGATAAATAATAACCCCTCCGCTTTTCAGAATATCTACAACCTTGTCAATCTCTTTCGGGTTGGGGTTTTCGGGATAAATTCTCCGGATCATCAGGGGTTCAGTTTTTTATGGTCTGACAGGAATTTTTCAAGGCCGATGGTGGTCAGTGGGTGTTCCAACAAGCCCAGCATAGATTGAAGCGGACAGGTAACCACATCCGCACCGGCTTCGACACATCTGATAATATGCATGGATGAGCGGATCGATGCTGCAATTACCTCGGTGTCAAATCCGTAAAAAGAATACATGTTAACGATGCTTCTGACCAGTTCAATGCCATCGGTTGATACATCATCGAGCCGGCCGACAAACGGGGAAACATAGGTGGCTCCGGCTTTTGCAGCCAGCAAAGCCTGTCCGGTTGAGAAAACCAATGTACAATTGGTCCGGATCTCATGGCGTGAGAAATAATTAATGGTCTTGATGCCGGCTTTTGTCACCGGCAGCTTTACAACGATCTGCGGATGCAGTGAGGCCAGCTCTTTCCCTTCGGCAACCATGCCTTCGTAATCGGTGGCAATTACCTCGGCACTGACATCACCCTCGACAATTTCACAGATTTTCAGATAATGATTGAGAATGTTTTGTTTTCCCCTGATCCCCTCTTTTGCCATTAGCGAAGGGTTGGTTGTCACGCCATCCAAAATCCCAAGATCCTGAGCTTCATGGATTTGATCCAGATTTGCAGTGTCGATAAAAAATTTCATATCGAATGATTTTTGTTAAAGATACGCGGTAAATGGTTATCCGAAATGGATAATCATGATGCTCTTATACAAAGGTAGGAATCTGGAGAAAAAAAAGAAGGGTAAGCTACTTATATCGCGCCGCTACAACCACGTACCCTTGCTGCCTTCCGGCCCTGGGGGAGTTCAGCGGGAGCTGGCCGTATAAGACTTACCCTGCTGCAAAGATAGCAAATGTTTTTCCACTTGCGAGATTTTCAAGCTATATTTGCCTTCAAGTAAATCCAAAAGAACTAAATGGAATCCGAACGCCCCTCAATTCTCAAACCTGCCATGACTTATGGCCTGATTATCGCCCTGATTATTATTATCCTTGCTGTGATAGCGTGGGTATTCAGTCTGGAGGGTGCAAAGTGGATGTCGTGGGTGAATTATGCAGCCTACTTTGGAGCGCTCTATTTTTGTCTGAAAAATTGGCGCGACCATTATCATGGCGGATATGCCCGATATGGTCAGGTGCTGAGCGCCGGAATTCTGTTCATGTTCTTTGCTTCGATCATCTATGCATTCTATAATGTGATTTATCTTACCTGGCTCGATCCAACGGCTATCGACCGGGTGCTGGATGTGATGGAGCAGGAGTATTACAAACAGGGGATGACCGATGAACAGGTGAGCACTGCACTGGCATTCGGATCAAAGCTGCACAGCCCGGGTATGCAATTCTTTTCTGTGATTATCGGAACTACTTTTATCGGTGTCATACTTTCCCTGATCGTATCGATATTTGTCAAAAAAGAGGGAGATCCGTTCAAACAGGCAATGTCGGAAATAGAAAAATCTGAAAACGAATAGTTTATAAGTTCCGATATGGATTTATCGATAATCATACCGCTCTATAACGAGGCCGAATCTTTGCCTGAGCTTTTGCAATGGATAAAAAGGGTTGTGGAAAAGGATCACCTTTCTTACGAGGTTATTCTGGTCGATGATGGCAGCAGCGATGCGTCATGGTCGGTTATCCGGGATTTATCATCACGTGACACTACCCTGAGGGGGGTGCGTTTTCGGAGGAATTACGGTAAAGCCGCGGCATTGCATTGTGGATTCAGCATTGCCAAGGGTGATGTGGTGATCACGATGGATGCCGATATGCAGGATAGTCCGGATGAGATCCCCGGATTGATGAAGATGATCAAAACCGATGGATATGATCTGGTGTCAGGATGGAAAAAGAAGAGAAAAGACCCGATCTCCAAGCGCTGGCCATCGAAATTCTTCAATTACGTGGCCAGAATCAACAGCGGAATTAAAATTCATGATTTTAACTGTGGATTAAAAGCCTACCGGAATGAAGTGGTTAAAAGCATCGAGCTTTTTGGGGATATGCACCGGTATACCCCGATTTTAGCCAAGCGTTCGGGCTTCAGAAGGATCGGAGAGAAAGTCGTTGCCCATCAGGAACGCAAATATGGTAAATCGAAATACGGCATGGGACGCTTGTTTACCGGCGCACTGGATCTGCTGACCGTCAGTTTCATTACCCGTTTCGCAAAAAAACCCATGCATCTGTTTGGAACCCTCGGAATGCTGATGATGCTGTTTGGAGCCGTTGTAACTGCCTGGCTCATAGCTATAAAGATCAATGCCATTACCAATCATATTGTTCCCAGAGAGATCACGGCCCAGCCACTGTTTTATCTGGCACTCGTAGCGGTGATTATCGGAGTTCAGCTGTTCTTAACCGGATTCCTGGCTGAACTGGTATCGCGGACCGCTACAGACCGGAATAAATATCTGATTGCAGAGGAGATATGAAAACCATTATCCGCTGGTTTCTGCGGGTTTTTCCCCGTCCATTTCTGATCCGAATGAGCTACCTCTTCATGGGGCTGTTCAAACCGTTTCTCTACGGAAATAAGGTCGAGTGCCCGGTATGTGGATCTACATTCAGAAAATTTCTTCCCTATGGGGTAAACTCCAGATCCAATGTGTTGTGCCCTACCTGCCTGTCATTGGAACGCCACCGCCTGATCTGGCTCTACCTTCAAAAACAATCGGATTTTCTGACCAAGCCCAGGAAACTCTTGCACGTAGCGCCGGAACAGTGCTTTTATAAAAGGTTCAGGAAATACAAACACATTGAATATTTAACCGCTGATCTCGAATCGCCGATCGCGGATTATCATTTCGACCTGCATGAAATTCCTTTTGAGAACAACTCTTTCGATATGATTTTATGTAATCATGTGCTGGAACATGTGACCGACGACCGTGTAGTGATGTCGGAATTTCTTCGGGTCCTGCGCCCCGGAGGCTTTGCTATATTGCAGGTTCCGCTCGAACCGCTCCGGGAGTTTACCTTCGAGGATCCGGCCATCACAGATCCCAAACAAAGGGAAAAGGTTTTCGGTCAAAAGGACCATGTCAGGGTTTATGGCCGCGACTATCCGCAACGACTGCGCGAATGCGGCTTTGCCGTTGAAGAACGCCCGGTTTCCGCCAGCTTTCCGTCGGAATTGATCGAACGCTATCGCCTGGCACCCGATGAAACTTTATATATCGCCACAAAACCCTGATGAAACGATTTTATTCATTCATCGTTCCCGTTTATAACCGTCCCGGAGAGCTGTCAGAACTGCTCGAAACTTTGGCTGCTCAAACCTATTCCGGTTTCGAAGTGGTGATCATCGAAGATGGTTCTTCGATCCGGTCGGATCATCTGGTTAAAGAATTCTCCGCTTGCTTGCAAATACAGTACCTCGATCTGCTCCGCAGTGGTCCTTCGCTCGCACGAAATGCCGGAACGCGCGCAGCAAAAGGAGAATATT
>JAQWAJ010000221.1 GCA_028707745.1 Bacteroidales bacterium
GGTTAATTACGAACACGCTCCTGCTGGCCCTTGGATTCCCTTTGCACCTTTATTCGCTGATCAATAACTATCATTTGTTCCGTATTCCCGGATGGATGTCGCGTACCCTCTTCAAAGATCCGCAGTATCGAGCTACCGGGGCTTTCGTGATCACTATGGTAGCCATGATGCCGCTCTTTCACGGACTGCAAACCCTGTTCATCGCTCTGATATTCAAAAGCTGGTGGATCTGGGTTCCCTATATGCTCACGCTCCTGCCCTCATCGATTTACATGGTTCATTACATGTTTGAAAACCGCAAATGGCGGGCTCGCATACGCTATACCCGGATGCTCCGCAAAAAAGATCCGGATGCCCTGAGAATAGTGGAATTGCGGAACGAGATCATGCGTAAGATGGACCGGTTCGGACAATAATGCCCTCATTGAATTTCGCGGTAAGGGACGAGGCCCCCGCCTTCGCGGGGGTGACAACGCTCCGAGGGTAATACAGTGAGGCTCGCTCTGGCTCGAAAGACAACGCCTACTGTTTTACCACCCGTACGCTCTCCTTTTTACTTCCGTTTGTTACCATAACAACATACATTCCTGCCGGCAAGGCGGATACATCGAGCTGCGATGAGAGGCCATCGGCCTGCGTACTGGTTTGAACGGTACGGCCATCGATCGTCGTTATGGTGATCTTAGTCTTGCCTTCGGTCCATAGGGTTTTCACCGTTAGATGGTCGAGACAGGGGTTCGGATAAACCGATACCGGATTTTCCGTGTTTCCGGCGATGATCTCGTCGATGCCATTGTATGTGTCGATTTTAAAGTCCCAGATGCCTCTTCCGTAGGTACCAAACCGGGCCGTACGCAGGGCGGGAACATAATCGACTGCCCAGTAGGTTTGCTGCGGGGCGCCGACTCCCGAGAGATCGTACCATTTGCCTTTAGCAGCAATGTAAACCCACGGGCCGACCTCGGAGGCGGCAAACAGCAGTGTACCATCATCGTTGCAGGTCATTTCGAATATCAGGCTGTTTTTCATGCCGGTTGACATAGCGGTGAAGTTTTCGCCTCCATCGTGTGATACCCATACCGGCGACCCCGAATAACCGGCGCCGGCCAGGTAAATGGTATTGATGTCTCTGGGCGAGGGAACTATGCTGTTTCCGTAAAAATAGTGACTTCCAGGGCCACGGTCAGGCGACAGGGTATAAGTGGATCCGCGGTCGGTGGAGTAAAAGAATCTCCCCTCCGAATTGAGTACATAGCGGTAGTCTTTGTTGATCGGGGAACAGGCCATTGCAGAGATTTTGGCATACGAAATCCCATTGCTGAAATCCGTAGGCAATTCGGTTGAGGTAATGGATCCGTTCTGATAAGTCAGATAGAACTGGTGGCAACCGGTTGTTGAGGAGCCTCCGGCAACATACAGCCGGTTCGGGAAATAGGGATCAGCCATGAGTGGCGGCATCCAGAACTGGTTCTTCATGTTCATTTCATCAAACCCAAGTGTGCCGGCCGAGTTATTCAGAGAGGCTTGCGGGTAATACATGGCAAATCCGGGATAAACCGTCCACATGCTTGCTCCGTTATCACCCGAAACAATATGCCCGTAATCTCCGCTGATGGTCTGTTCGAAGCTCAGCAGTCCATCGCCGGCATTGAAACATTTCTGAAATCCCTGATCCTGTGCACCGGCATAAACCACATTGGTTTTGGTACGGTGCGTGTAAGTTGCGTAATACTGGCTGACATTCATCCCTTTGAGGGTAACATTCGTAACCGTATTCAGCTGATCAGTAGATACAAATGTTCCGCCATCGGTGCTGACAAAAACCAGGTCGGTGCCGTCAGGCTTTTTGAAAAATTCGATTTCAGGGATGTCGGCATGCAGCTTATGCAGCATATCGTTGTAATACTCGCCCCAGCTGTTCACTTCGGTCCAGCTGGCCCCGCCGTTTGCACTGAAACAAGCGTTTATCCCCCCGAACGCGATCAGGTTGGGAGTCGTGGGAGATGCGCCGAAACTGTTCGACATGAAAGGGCCCTGCTCCATGGTGCCCCGGTAATTCCAGCTGGTGAAAACATTACCCGTTCCGTAAAAATAGGAAGCATTTTCGAGACGATACATGGCATATAGTTTGGTCACCGATGCCACCGTGCATCCGGCCAGCTGAAGCTGCTGGATTTTATCATTAGTGAATGACAGGTTCACCGTGGCGATATTCACCAGTTCAGATGAATTCTGCAAACTGTAAACCTTATTTTGATCGATCAGATAGAGCGAATCGTTACCAAAACGGTTGGTCCAGATATCGGATTTGCTGGATCCTGTAATCTTGGCAATACGGCTGAAATTGGTTCCCAGATCGCTGGATTTGAACAGATAAAGATAGCCCGATTTGTACGCCAGCATATACAGGGTTCCGTCGGCCTGACTAACAGCCCGAAGCAGGTCGTAACCGCTGTAATAGGAGGTAAGTCCGTCGCTGACCTTCCAGGTGACACCCATATCATCTGAATAGTTCATTCTGACCTTTTCATTGGAAGCCAGTATCCGCGTACCCCCGGTATTGGCCGGAAACACCCTCAGGAACTGGATGTTGCCGATGCGAAAAGGATCAGAAAGAGAGGTCCAGCCCTCTCCTGACATTGAACCTGTAAATATCTGCCCTCCGTCAGAAGCGGCATATAAACGGTTATTGGTGAAATCAACATCAACACAATGCACGCGACCGGCAAGATTATCGCTGCCTTTTTCGATCCACTGACCGGTAAGCGCTCCATCGGCAATGCTTTCAATCCGGGCTCCTTTGCGCCAGTTGTTTTTGGCTGCCTGCTGAAGTTCGGGCAGCCTGTTCTGATACAATTCCATCCGGGCCTCCTCGTCCATGGCCCGCCAGTCGGTACCGGGCGCTGCACGGTGCATCTGATCGATCCACTCCTGCCTTTTGATTACTTTTTCAGATTTCCCGATATGATTTTCTACGGGTTGAGGGTGGTTGGGTTCCCTTAATAAAAGCCAGCCCGATAAACCTGCTACTCCGGCTAAAACTGCCGCAAATACTGCTATTTCCTTATATTTCATGTGTAATGTTGTTTTGTTCAAAATAATCTGGTTTGTGAGGCGCCGCTAATTTTTCCCATGTGTAACCAGGCTTTTTCGGTGGCTTCGCGTCCTCGTGGTGTACGCTTGAGATAACCTTCCTGAATCAGGAACGGTTCATAAACCTCTTCGATGGTGCCCGGCTCCTCGCCCACTGACACGGCAATGGTGCCCAAACCCACCGGTCCTCCGTTGAACTTGTTGACCAGCGTGTTAAGTATACGGTTGTCCATTTCATCCAGTCCGTTGGCGTCGATGTTCAGTGCCGTGAGTGCGTGGCGGGTAATATCGATATCGATACGCCCGTTGCTTTTTACCTGGGCAAAATCACGCACCCTGCGCAGTAGGGCATTCGCGATTCTCGGGGTACCCCGGCTCCGGGAAGCTATCTCCACGGCAGCCTCTTCGGATATGGCCACATCGAGGATGGAAGCCGAGCGTTTTACAATATGGTTAAGTACCTCTTTATTATAATATTCGAGATAACAGGTGATGCCGAACCTGGCCCGCAGCGGGCTGGTCAGCAAACCCGACCGGGTAGTTGCCCCGATCAGGGTGAACGGATTCAGGTCGATCTGCATCGAGCGTGCACCCGGGCCCCGGTCGATCATGATGTCGATCCGGTAATCTTCCATGGCTGAATAGAGGTACTCCTCCACCACCGGGCTCAGCCGGTGTATCTCATCAATAAACAAAACATCACCCTTTTCGAGCGAGGTGAGTAACCCGGCCAGATCCCCGGGCTTGTCGAGAACCGGTCCCGAGGTCATCTTCATCCCAACACGAAGCTCTTTCGAAATAATGTGCGAAAGAGTGGTCTTTCCCAGTCCGGGAGGCCCGTGCAGCAGTACATGATCGAGCGCTTCACCCCTCATGGTGGCAGCCTGCACAAAAACCCGCAGATTGGCCACCACCTTCTCCTGCCCGGCAAAATCAGAAAACTCGACCGGCCTTAACTGCCGTTCTATTTCCTGATCCTCGTCGCGGCCGGTTGGATCCCTGAAATCAAAAGGTTCAGACATAAGCTAAATGATTATCCCCAGATTTCGGAACGACTGGACTAATAATTTCATATTGAGCGGTTTGGCAAGATAATCATCCATGCCGTATGACAAACATCGTTCCCGGTCAGCATTAAAAGTATTGGCCGTTAAGGCGATTATTGGGATTCGTAAATTATTCATCTGCTCATAATTTCTGATCTGCCGCGTAGCTTCGAGTCCATCCATCACCGGCATCATGATATCCATGATAATGATGCAATATTTATGCGGATCAGACTGATACATTTCAATGGCTTCCAATCCGTTTCCGGCAAGATCAATAAGAAAGCCTAACCTTCTCAG
>JAQWAJ010000222.1 GCA_028707745.1 Bacteroidales bacterium
CTCGGGGGAATACATTTACTTGCCGGCAGTAAAGACAATGTGATCGACCATGCCATTATCAAAAATGCCATGAAAGGAATCCAGGTGGATACTTTAGCCAGCACAGCGAAACCTACCCTGACCCTCTCCAACACTACTATTGAAAATATGTCGGTGGCTGGTATTTATGCCCAAAGTTCGACCATTGTGGCAAGTAACTGTGTGATTGCGAATTGCGGGTCATGGTGCGTGGCGCTTACACTGGGTGGCTCATACGAGTTCTATCACTGTACCATCAGTAATAACGCTACTTTTGGGATGGGTACCCGGTCGGAACCGTCCCTTATACTGAAAAACTTTTACATCTATGAGGGTACTGCATACGTGTACCATCTGTATAACGCGTTGTTTGCCAATTGTATCATAACCGGAAGCCGGCCGATGGAAATCGAACTGGCAAATACCTATAACAACAAACCGGTACCCGGACAGTTCAACTATGTTTTTGATCACTGTTTGGTAACGGTCGACACCATGAACACTAGCGATCCGGATAAATGGAAAAGTGTGATCAAAAATGTTTATCCCCGGTTTAAATCTTTATCCTATGATTTACGCGATTACAGTCTCGATACGCTCTCCCCGGCCAAGGACCTCGGTAATCTGGAATTTGCCCGCTTTTTCCCGCTGGATATAAAGGGTCTCAACAGATTGTCGGATAAAGGACCGGATATCGGGGCTTACGAAAGAGTTGAATGATGAACATCACGTAAAGGCGGATATTTTACGCCTCTGTTTTACTAACCTGTGGCTATGAGATATATCGTTACAATCATACTCGCAACTCTCCTGCTCGCCGCCTCCTGTGAGAAAGAGAAACCTTCGGTAGTAAGCGATGCCAATCCCTTTTACAGGATCATGTTCTATAATGTTGAAAATCTGTTTGATGCGGTTAATGATCCGCTGATAAACGATGGGGAGTTCTTACCCGAAGGAGCAAAAAAATGGACTGAAGCCAGATATCAGGAAAAGCTTGATCACCTCGCAAAAGTGATCAGGGATCTGGGTAATGACACTTTGCCGGCTCTGGTGGGCCTGTGTGAAGTGGAAAACCGTAAAACCATTGATGACCTGATTCATACCTCTACCCTTAAAAACCTGGATTACCAGATTGTGCATCGTGAATCGCCTGACTCGCGTGGCATTGATGTGGCGTTACTGTATCGGTCGCGGTATTTTCATTTACTGGATTCCCGTTTCCATACCGTAAACTATCCGGCAGATACTGCTTTCAGGACCAGAGAGATTTTATATGCGAAAGGAGTTCTGGGTGGCAGGGATACGCTCCATGTTTTTGTCTGTCACTGGCCGTCACGTTCTACCGGTGAAGTTCAAAGTCGCCCGTTACGCTTATTTGTAGCCGAAATCATCCGCTCCGGTGTCGACTCCATCCTGAATCTCAACCCGAAAGCGCAAATCCTGATAACCGGAGATTTTAACGATGAACCGGAGGATCTGAGTGTGGTATCGGGATTGAAAGCCTTGTTGACTTATAATAACCCGGATGCAGGTGATTTGTACGATCTTATTCAGGGTTTTAAAGGGGGTGCGCCCGGGGGAACCTACAAATACAAAGGAGTATGGAACCTGCTGGATCACATGGTGGTTTCGGGTTCAGTGCTCGATACCACCCGTGCTTTATATGCCAGGCCTGCGGATCTGCATGTTTATCAGGCCGGATATCTGCTTACCGAAGACAAAACCAACATGGGTGAGCAACCGCTCAGAACCTATCTGGGTAACTATTATCAGGGGGGCTACTCAGATCACCTGCCCATATATTTCGACATCCATTACCGTCGTTGACTTCGACAGCCTTATCATTCCCACGTAGACGGGAATCCCGTCGCGCTACTCAGAGCCCGCCTCTGGCTCCTGTCCTCCCGATGTTGTGGGGACCCATGGGTCCCCACCTACGATTTTTTTACGCTATACCCGAATGTTCCCAGCCGCTTGCCCATCACACAGTAATTGCCGTGAACATACGCGATCAGACCTGAGTCCAGGATATTCAGTTTGCCGGTGTCGGTATTGATCAGCTTTTCATTCACCTGAATATTGACCACCTCGGCAATGAACATGTCGTGTGATCCGAGCTCCTTGATATCTACCACTTTACACTCGATATTCACGGGCGATTCCATGACAATTGGCGCACTGATCAGTTTCGATGGGCCGGGAGTGAAACCGGTTTCCTTGAATTTATTAAAATCTCTGCCGGACCTGACTCCGCACCAGTCAACTTTTTTGGTCATTTCGTTGGTGGTCAGGTTGATGACAAACTCACCCGTACGTTTGATGATCGGGTAGGAGTGCCTCTCGGGCCTCACGGATATGTAACACATTGGAGGATTGGAACAGATAGTTCCGGTCCAGCCGATGGTCAAAAGATTATATTCACTTTCCGTTTCGCCGCAGCTGACGAGCACAGCCGGCACCGGATAGACCATCGTGCCTGGTTTGAAATCAGTCTTCATTGCTTTTTGTTTCTAAGGGTGTGGGTTTCTCAAATCCTGGTAACAGTTGCAAACCAATAGATTTGCCAGTATCAATCATCAGGGTCCAGGCCTCCTGTCGGTCGTTGTGAATCACACCGTCGAGAATGGCGTCCTTGATCGCATTCTTGATATCCCCTACCGGTCGGCTGGGCTGTATTCCAAAAGCTTCCATAATCTCTTCACCGCTGATGGGTGGCTGCCAGTTCCGTACCCGGTCCTTCTCCTCAATTTCGATCAGTTTCTGGCGCACCAGCTTGAAATTATTCAGATAACGCTCGACCTTGTCACGGATGCCTGAGGTGATATCTGCTTCACATAAAGTCATCAGGTCATCTATGTCGTCACCGGCTTCAAAAAGAAGCCTCCTGACAGCAGAATCGGATACGATTTCCTGCGAGAGGACGATTGGACGCATGTGAAGGTTAACCATCTTTTCAACAAACTTCATCTTCTCATTCATCGGGAGTTTCAGGCGCCTGAATATCGGAGTCACCATCCGGGCCCCAAAATGGTTGTGCCCGTGAAAGGTCCATCCGGATTCGGGATCGAAACGTTTGGTGGATGGCTTGGCAATGTCATGGAGAACTGTTGCCCATCGTAACCACAGATCGTTAGTATGCTGGCTGATATTGTCAAGCACCTTTATGGTATGCAGAAAGTTGTCCTTGTGCCGTATCCCTTTACGTTCCTCAATGCCTCTCAGGGCATGCATCTCCGGAAAAATGATCTTCAAAAGTCCGGACTCTTCCAGCAACTTAAAACCAATGGAAGGCTTCGGGGATAAAATTATTTTATTCAGCTCATCTGTAATACGTTCAGCTGACACAATCCCGATGCGGTCACAGTTTCTTATGATCGAATCCATCGTGCATCCATCGATATGGAATTTCAGCTGGGTGGCAAATCGGATCGCCCGCATCATTCGTAACGGATCATCCGAAAAGGTAATGTCAGGATCAAGCGGCGTGCGGATAATCCCGTTTTCCATATCCTGAAGCCCGTTGAAAGGATCGATCAATTCTCCATAGTTTGATTTACTTAAACTGATGGCCAACGCATTGATGGTAAAGTCCCTGCGTTTCTGGTCGTCTTCCAGCGTGCCGGTTTCAACATCGGGTTTCCTCGATTCGGGGGTGTACGACTCGCGCCGGGCTCCCACAAACTCAATGTCCAGATCATTATACCGGATCATGGCGGTCCCGAAGTTTTTAAAAACCTGAACACGGGTCGATTTCAACCGCTCAGCTACTTTTCCGGCAAGGTCGATGCCGTTTCCAACAACCATGATATCGATGTCCTTGGATGGCCGGTGCATGATCATATCACGCACGAACCCGCCAATCACATAGGCATCAATGTTTTCTGAAGAGGTTACCTCCGAAACAATTTCGAATACCGGATGTTTAAGTTCTTTTGACAGAGAAAATGACATATTGCTATTTATGACTGGCAAAATTACCAATTTTTAGCTGCCGGCGAGAAAGGCATAAAATTTGATATATGTAAATATGTGAGAAAATGAATTTATTGATTTTTTTCGAAGCAATTAAACTTTATTTGGAACAATCGTCTAACAAATTTGAAAGGGAACGAAATGGCACTTGAACATCTGACACTGCAATCATTCAAACAGAAGGTATTTGATTTTGAAAAAAATCAGGATTGGAAGTTTAATGGAACCCTTCCGGCAGTAATCGATTTTTATGCAGATTGGTGCGGTCCATGCAAAATGGTTGCACCGGTTTTAGAGAATCTGGCAACCGAGTATGAAGGTAAAGTAGATATTTATAAAGTTGACACCGAGGCAGAAAGAGAACTGGCAGGTTTGTGCGGCATCCAAAGCATCCCGGCAATATTATTGATTCCCATGG
>JAQWAJ010000223.1 GCA_028707745.1 Bacteroidales bacterium
ACTGATATTGGCCAGAAAAGCGCTTTTCAACCGATCGCTCTCCTCCGCCCTCTCCTTGGCATCAACCAGCTCCTGCTCATTTCTCTTCCGTTCTGTGATATCCGAGGCAATTCCGATCAGGGCAATAGGTCGTCCCTGATCGTTGGCAACAATGGCCGTTGAAATATAAACCGGAAAATCAGTGCCATCCTTTTTTCGGTTCAAGACTTCGCCGCTCCATCCGCCATCCAGTGTATTGGACAAAATCTCTGAGCTTTTATTGGGATTTTCCAATGGAGATCTGACCATGCTGATATTATGGCCAATCAGCTCTTCACGTGAGTAGCCGTAAGTATTACAGAATGCCTTGTTAATAAAGATAATTACATTTTCATTATCCGTCATCGACACACATTCCTTGATGCTGTCAATAGCATGAGCCAGTGTTTTTAACCATTCTTCCGATTTCTTGCGTTCAGTAATATCTGTAAAAATGGTGGCAACCTGGTTTTTATCATAATTGAATGCAACCACATGGAAATATTTACTTTGCGGAGCTGCAAAATCCTCAAAGGTGATCGGATTGCCGGTAATCGCCACATTCCCGTATCTTTCTGCCCAAAGAGGTTCGAGATCCGGCAGAACCGTATAGGCTCTTTTCCCGATAATATCACCGGCCTTCAACCCGGTAAATTTCTCAAAAGCGGGATTGACATCAAGAAACCGGTAATCAACAGGTTTTCCATGATCATCAAAAATGATCTCTTGCAAGGCGAATCCCTCCACCATTTTTCCAAACACCGACTTCAGCCTTTTTTGGGCAATGTCGCGATCCAATTCAGCCATTTTCTGGTGCGTCGTATCGATAATAAATCCCTCGATGCCAATTACATCACCCTCTCTGATTACCGGTCTGGCTGAAAAAGAGTGCCAACCCGTGGAACCGTCCTTGCACTTCCGGCGGAATTCCCCGGTCATGTGCTCAGGTTGTCCGCTCAGAATTGAATTCACTATGGAAACTGACTGATCCGCATCATCAATCAGCTGAATATCTGTAAAATGATGCCCGATGATCTCTTCCGGGCTTTCGTATTTGTAGAGCTTCGCCCAGGAACTATTGACATCACGGACAATCCCCTGGGTGTCAATAAAGAAGTATCCGGCTTCAGTGCTTTCCACAATAGAACGAAAGCGGTGCTCCTTTTCCAAAGAGCTTTTAATAATCTGCAGTTCACGCAAACGGGATAGTCCAAGATTTGCCAACGATTCAGTGAACGTCTTGAAAAACTCAAGAAAACTGTTCAACTGAGAATGGCTCCATACCGGAACCTTTTCCACTGCGGCCAGATAGGCTTCCTCGTCAAAGCCATAGTGTGCAGCCTGTTTCCTGAAGAAATCGAGGTCCGGAGGTTCCAGAAAAAACTGTCCGGTGAAGAAACTCGCTATATGATCACCTTCGATAATAATCGGTATGACATTATCGACCAATCCATGCGGGCACTGATAGGTTACCGCTAAATTGGCATCGGTCAGATGATCGAAAATGTAGCGGTCACTGGTTATACACACTTTATTTGCCTCCGGATGAACACGATGGAATTTTGTGCAAATATCCTGCCAGGCCGTTGCAGTCAGAATCCTGCCCGAACCATCAATCAAAGCAGATGGAAATGGAGTTACCGCATTCAGTTTATCCTGAAGATCCTGCAACATACCAACATCAAGTATCTGATCTATTGTATATTCCATGCCAACATCCGTTTCCCCTTAAAAAATAAAGATATCAATAATTCCAATTATAAAAACCTCTACTTTTATGGGCTAAAACTACCTGTCTTGCCAAATACAAAATTCAGTTCAACCCCGTTTATTGAGATCAAAGAAGAATTCCCGGTCTATCAGGGATGGGATTCCATTATTAAACAATTGCTTTTAGATGCCCGATCCGTATACACTCCCACTCCGGTTATCGCAGTGGAATACTATCCCGGAGTGCTGGAAGAGGAGGTTTCAGAGATACTGATCACCGGCATCAAGCCGGCTCTGGTTATCCAGGCAAAGGAGTGTATGTGGCCGGATTATATAATTCGTGCGAAGGAATATAAAAATGTAACAGACGACCGCATTTTTGGACACATGACCGACCTGGCTCTCGGCTCCTTCTTTAATCCGGAACTCATCGAAAAAGCGCACGATCAGATTCTCTCTGTTAAGGAAGGGATTATTCTTGTTTTGGGAACAGGAGCTGCCATGATTTGGCCCGACCTGGATTTTCTGGTTTACGCCGATATGGCTCGCTGGGAAATTCAGCTCCGGATGCGTCAACACAAGGTCAATAGTCTGGGAATCAACAATAAGGATATCGACTGGGAATTACTGTACAAGCAGGGTTACTTTGTCGATTGGCGGGTGTGCGATCCCTGGAAGAAATTATTGATGCCTAACTGGGATTATCTTTTAGACACAAATAACAGGCAGGAGCCCAAAATGATTGACGGGACTGCGTTTCAGACCGGCATCATGACCAGTCTGGCGAGGCCTTTCAGTGTAGTGCCGTTTTTCGATCCGGGTCCCTGGGGCGGACAGTGGATGAAGGAGAACTGCAACCTAGATCCGGCTAAAGAGAATTATGCCTGGTGTTTCAATTGTGTTCCCGAAGAGAACAGCGTTCTGTTTAAATTCGGCGATTGTTTCATTGAACACCCCTCCATCGATATTCTTCTTTACGATGCGGAACATTTGCTGGGAGCCGATGTGTATAAAAGGTTTGGAACAGAATTCCCGATCCGTTTCGACTTCCTGGATACCATTGGCGGAGGAAATCTCAGTTTGCAGGTTCACCCGCTGAAAAAGTATATCCGCCAGCAATTCGGCATGTCCTACACCCAGGATGAGAGCTATTATCTGATGGATGCCAAACCGGGAGCTCAGGTCTATCTCGGATTAAAAGAGGGGGTTAATCCTGATGAGATGATTGCGGATCTGGAGAAGGCTGAGGCAGGTGAAAAACCTTTTGATGCCGAAAAACATGTTCAAACCTGGCCGGCCCAAAAACACGATCATTTTCTGATACCGGCCGGCACGGTCCATTGTTCCGGAAAAGATGCCATGGTGCTGGAAGTCAGTGCAACTCCCTATATTTTCACATTCAAACTATGGGATTGGGGCCGTTTGGGGCTCGATGGCCGTCCCCGCCCGATAAATATCAAGCGCGGGGAAAAAAATATACAGTGGAAACGAACCACAGAATGGACCCGTAAAAACCTGGTCAACCGCATCAAACGAGTTGACGAAGGCGATGGCTGGATCGAAGAGCGCACCGGACTGCATAAGTTGGAATTTATCGAAACCCGCCGGCACTGGTTCACAAAAAAAGTCGAACACAATACCGATGACAACGTTCATGTCATCTGCCTGATCGAAGGAAGCGAAGTCGTCGTCGAGAGTCCGTTTGACGAATTTGAACCTTTTGTGGTCCATTATGCCGAGACCTTCATCGTACCGGCCATGGTAGGATATTACACCATCAGTCCGCATGGCGAAAGCGAAGGGAAGAGGTGTGGGACACTAAAGGCTTATGTGCGTCCCCGCTAACCTCGGGGGGACAGATTCCGAAACTAGCGCCATGTTTGATATTTATGTCGTTACGCGTCACACGTCACGCGTAACGGTTTCCGTTTTCTGGTCTCCCTATTCCTTGATCAGCTGCATTCCGATGATTGTATCCCCGACTTCCAGTTTGTGTACGATATCCATCCCTTCGGCGACATATCCGAAGTTGGTGTATTTGGCATCGAGATGGGGAGTTGAAGAGTGAGTAACGTACCACTGGCTGCCCTCCGTATCCTTGCCGGAGGAGGCCATACCGAGAGTTCCCTCCATAAAGGGGGTCGGTGAGAATTCAGAACGCAGGGTGAAATCCGGAGAACCCCAGCCATCGCCACGCGGACAACCGTCCTGCATGACAAAGTTGGGTACCACCCGATGAATGGTGAAGTTTGTATAAAATCCCGACTCAACCAGATCGACAAAAGCCGCAGCAGTCGCCGGGCACCAATTGACATTGAGCTGGATTACAAACTCTCCCTTGCTGGTTTTCACCAGGACTTTCTGTTTTGGCGTCAACCTGCTCACAGTCTGCCAGTTGATCGGGTGATTATATACCGGAGCACCCATCTGCAGGGCAGCATGACCCTTCAGGTAGGCCAGAGCCTGGTTGAGTTCCACAAATGCCTCGATTTTTGACGGATGGTTCACTTTGGCCATAGCAGCTTCCAGAAAACCGGTATCGGTGATCATTTGCTTATAGTTCAGTTTGGGATCACGGAGAACTGCAGCTGCTGAAGCCACCATAGATACATCCCCTGTGGCGATCGCTTTTTTAAATATCCGGAGAAACTCAGCTTCCAGGTCAGGTC
>JAQWAJ010000224.1 GCA_028707745.1 Bacteroidales bacterium
GAAAGTGCAGAAAAGCAGTCTTTTGAATTTCATAGATTCAGGCTTTAGAGAGCCTGAATATACCAATCTGTATGGAGACTGCAAATAATGCCGTCACTCGTCACTGGTCACTCGTCACTGGTCACTTGCCACTCGTCACTTCCCTGATCTTCCTGATATGATCCGGAGTAGTTCCGCAGCAGCCGCCAATGCAGGTTGCTCCTGCCCTGATCAGGTTGGGGACGAATGATGCAGTGATTTCAGGGGTTTCGTCGAAGATATTTTGTCCATCGTGGTAATGTGGTTTACCGGCATTGCCGTGGACCAGGATAGGGATGCCGGGATCGGCCAGGCGGATCTCTTCAACTATTGCGATCATATTTTCCATTCCATTACCGCAATTGGTGCCGACGATATCTGCTCCGGCAGCTTTGAAAGCATGGGTCATTTCAGTTGGAGAAATGCCCATCATGGTTCTGAAATCTCCCTGGATTGTTTTATCGAAAGTCATTGTGCAGATCACCTCCAGGTGAGTGTTCCATTTGGCTGCTTTTATAGCCAGTACGGCTTCATCGAGGGCGGTCATGGTTTCGATACAAATGACATCGGCACCCGCTTCGGCCAAGGCAACACATTGCTCCCGGAAAGCTTCGTACAGGTCATCTTCACTTACTTCTCCCATCATCAGCAATACTCCGGTTGGCCCAACGGATCCGAGCACAATCCGGTCGGGACCGATTGCCTTTCTGACAATCTCAACAGCCCGGGTATTCAGTTCTGCAACCCGATCCTGAAGCCCATAATGGCTCAACTTAAAACGGTTGGCTCCAAAGGTATTCGTTTCAACAGCTTCCGATCCGGCCTCCGCATAAGCTCTTGCAATGGCTTCCACCCGGTCGGGAAACTCAATGTTCCAAAGTTCGGGGCAGGTGCCCGGTTCCAGTCCGGCTGCCTGAAGCATGGTTCCAAGAGCTCCGTCAGATATAATAATTTCACCTTTTTTTAGCCGCTCACTCAGTTTTGTTTTCATCTTTTTTCAAAGGATAATAGCTGTTTCGAAAATTCCCGTTTGTTCAGATTCTGGCCGATGGCAATCAATTCACTCAATCCATCGTATCCGGCAATGATCCTGATCGAGAGATCGGTAAAAACCGACTGAATAGCCATCGTATCTGACTCATTAATGCGAATGTAACCTTTCATTCGTTGCAGATTCTCCGAATGCTCAAGTATAAAATCGCGTACCTTTTGCTCATTAAAAAAGCGGTTGGAGCGGACTACACAGGAAGAAAAATCAGGACGGTCCCCGCTCCCCGCTTTTGCGGGCGTGACAGCCCCTGCTTGCGCGGGGATGACAGGGGAAAGGCTGTTGAATAGATCGAGCTGGTCGGTGTTGCCGAATGTGGTTTCGATGATCCGGGCAAAAGGATTGATTTCCAGGACTTTTGCCCGGATAGCAGCGGTGTTGTTCACCAGATCGATTTTATTGATCCAGACAATATCAGCAATGCTAACCTGATTGCGGGCCCGGGTAATGGTCCCGATGATCCGGTGAAAGTTGGGAGCATCGGCAAGGCACCATGATCCGGCCAGATAGATTTTATCTGCCAGTTCGGGTGCCTGGAGAACCTGTCCAAGCGACATTGGATCAGCCAGCCCGGTTGCTTCGAGCAGAATCAGGTCGGGCTTATGCTTTTCAATGAATAGATCCAGTCGTGTAATGAAATCACCCAGCAGGCAGGCACAGAATACACTGCCGTTGTTGATTTCGAGAAGTTCAAAAGACTGACCGGCCTGTTTTAGGGAGAAGGCATCTGTATGGCCCGGAGTAAACTCATTCTGGACAATTGCCAGCCTTAGCCGGCCCGAATACTTTTGCACAAGGTCCAGCAACAAGGAGGTCTTCCCGCTTCCCAGAAAGCCGGTCACCAGAATGAAGGGTACCTTTCTCAAATGATTTCCTTGATCCATTCCTTGATCACCTCATTTCCGGGCTGTCCCGACTCGCTGCGAATCTTGTATTTCACCGAGACCCAGGCAGGAGTTTGGGTAACGCCCAGAGATTGAATGAGTTCAGGATCTGTCTCTTCACGAATCTCAATCGTGACTCCCAGTTCAGCAATTGCCTGATGGGTTTTTTCACGTAAGGGGGCAATCTCTTCGGATGATTTACCCAAAAGCAGGATTTCCCCTTGTTTGACTCTTAACCGGATTTTCAATTTTTCATTGATGCGGTTCTGGATGGCCCTGATCAGTTCACTGCGTGGCGGAATCTGTGATACGAAAGAGATTTTTCCGTCGATGCAGATAGTGGGAATATTCTTGACAAACAGGGAAGACATGAAAGTCACTCCCTCCAGATTCTTGATCGAATGTTCACGCCATTCCACTAAACCCTCAAAGAGCGGGGCAACTTCCTTAACTGCCTCGACCATGTCCTGGCAGGGTGCACAGGATTCGGAATCGAGCGTGATGATATCCACGATGATCCGGTCTCTTTTTCCGTATTCATCAAGGTTGAGTTTCTTCGTTTTATCCGGCTTGTGCTCCAGCGTACGGATCACATCCTGCTGATAAGTATCCCTGACAACCTTGCTTACGGCTTGTAAGTTTGCCATCGGGGTCTTCATTGGCAGGTCGCATCCGGGAGCCAGGATAAAGCCAGTGTTTCCGGCTATGTCGATACAATCGACCGCATTTTTCTGGCAATCTTCGGGAGTTCCCATCAGCATGACCAGCGTCAGCTGAAGATTTCCCCCGAAACTGATCTGATAGTTCTGGCAGACATTTCTGACAAAATCAAGCGGTATATTTTCGTCGATTGAAATATTATCAGGGCCGGTTTTGCACATCACTTCGATATTTTGCTGTGCGTGCCCGCAAACGAAAAAAGAACTGAGTTTGCCCTGTTTCCGGATGTCATCGAAAACCGCTTTTACCGGTTGGTGAATGAATTCAGTAAATTGATCGGGGCCGATCTGTGAGGTCATCGGATCAACCACTGCAATGATGTCGCAGCCGGCTTCGATGTAATACCTCGACATGGCGCAGGTTACTTCAGACGTGAATTTCAGTAATTTTTGGATCCAGGCCGGATCTTCGAACATCTTCATGAAGATATCTGTTCCAAGCAGGTGCAGCCCCAGGGTAAACGGACCTGTCACCAAACCGTAAAGAGCAATATCCGGATATTGTTTTCTGAGTTTCCGCGTCACATCGAGAACAAGCGGTATTCTGCCCTGATCAGGGGAAATTGGTTTAAGTCCTTCGAGATTTCCATTTCCGGAGAGCGGGTGGGAGAGTACGGCCGGAGGGTTCTCATCGGCCCATCCAAGCGTGCAGCCGAGCGCTTCTGCTTCGATCTGCAGGTCGAAACAAACCGGAATGCCGTCGGGTTCGTAAACTTCGATGGCCTTGCTGATTCCGCTGACCATGAGCTCAGTAGAATGAAGGTAATCAGTAGCGTTTTTCCCGATCAGATGGCCTCCGTGAACTCCGACAAACGGAACCCAGGGTATGGTAGAGCATTGCCCTCCACGAAGGGCATGCAGTACTAATTCTTTACCTTTCATAAGCGTACAGGTTACGCTATTTTATTCAGATAGTCAACAGCACCCTGGGGGTCTTGAGAATACCAGTCAGCGCCGATCTTCTGACGGAAATCTTCGGTTACCGGTGCTCCGCCGATCAAAACTTTGGTGTCGGGACGAATGGCTTTGATTTCAGTCACAATCTTTTCCATGTTGAGCATGGTGGTGGTAAGCAAGCAACTGAGCCCGACATAGGCACCCGGATTTTCATCGATTGCAGCAATGAACTTTGCAGCAGGAACATCAATTCCCAGGTCGATCACCTGCCATCCGGCACCTTCAACGATCATGCCCAGCAGGTTTTTGCCGATGTCATGAAGATCGCCCATAACGGTACCAATAATGAATATCCCTTTGCGTTTTACTTCACCCGACTGAAAATAGGGTTTCAGGTGTTTCATACCAGCGCTCATGGCTTTGGCAGCCATCAGCACTTCAGGAACAAAAACCTTGTTTTCACGAAACTTAACACCTACAATCTGCATTCCCGGAACGAGTCCCTGTCCAAGAACCTGATCTGCAGCAATTCCCTCGACCAGGGCTTGTGCGCTCAGTTCGTCGGCGCCGTCTTCTCCTTTAAGGTCCGGAGGGTATGGAGATGTTTTGTTAACTTTACCTCTTTCAACACACTTTGCGATCTTTGCCAGCAATTCTTCAGGGTTCATCTTGAAAATTATTAGATTGGAAACAAATATATAAATCCTATCAGATATGTTCAGTGATTTAGTTTTAAAAAACCGCAGTTATCGTAGGTTTGACGGAAAAACGTCAGTGTCGGCGGATGTTTTGGAGCAATTAGTCGGATTGGCAAGAATCTGTCCC
>JAQWAJ010000225.1 GCA_028707745.1 Bacteroidales bacterium
ATCAAGTATGGTTTTGTGCAAACCGGCGCGATCGATGATATGGATGAGTACTATACTTATAAACTGAAAAAGTAATGGCCAGTATAAACCCTAAATTCGGGAAAGACCTTAAAAAATACGGCGCATTCAACTTTAACGCCTGTTATAACTGTGGCACCTGCACCGCAGTTTGTTCATTATCGACCCCCGAGGACTCATTTCCCCGGGATATGGTCAGGTTAAGCGTTTTAGGTTTAGAGCAGGATCTTAAATCATCACTAAAGCCATGGCTTTGTTACTATTGCGGCGAATGCACCACACATTGCCCACAAACAGCAGATCCCGGAGAACTCATGATGTCGCTACGCAGGTGGCTGACTGCCAAATACGACTGGACTGGTCTGTCCGGCCTTCTCTATCGGTCGCTAACATGGAGCCTCACCGCTTTTCTGGCTGTTGTAACCGGAGTTATTGCATTTGCCGCTAGTCAATCCTTCAACCTGGAGCGAATCATGCACTTTGGACACTATTTCGAAATGTTTGCAATCGGATCCGTGTTTGTCCTGATCCTGCTACCCAACATCATCCGGATGTGGTGGTTTGTGATTCTGAAACCCAAAACCAAAGTTGGATTTACAGCTTATCTCAAAAGTATCAAGGATTTAATTATCCACATGTTTACTCAGAAAAGGGCATTGGGTTGCGATAATAACAAGTTCCGATGGTTTGAACACCTGATACTGGTTCTCGGATATCTGGCATTGCTCTTCACTACCGTATTCCTCAATTGGTTTGAATCAAAGAACTTGTTTGTTATTGTTCTCGGATATCTCGAAAGTGCAATAATCTTTATTGTTACATTCGATTTTGTAAGGAACCGGATACAGAAAAGCAAAGAGGTCAGTAAGTTTTCCCAACCGTCTGATTGGTTCTTTGTGATTTGGTTGCTCTTAATGGGCCTGACTGCATTAGTAGTCAGGATATTCATTGACCTGAATATTTTGGAAAACCAAAGCTGGATGTACCTTTTTCATCTCACCATTCTGGTACAATGGGCGCTAATTATAGTTCCATTCGGCAAATGGACCCATTTTCTTTACCGGTCATTTGCCATGTACTTTGATGCGCTGAAGAAATCTGTACCCAATTAAGCTATTTACTCCTATACCGGTATTTGTGCCGGAGAAAGCCTTCTGGGACGACGATTTTCATCAAGCGCAGCAAAAATAAACGTTCCCTCAACGGCTTTTTCCCGTTTCAGTCCATACATCTCTTCAACGTAAACCTCAACCTTGACCGTCAGTTTTACAGCACCATATTTCTCAACGCGGCCCACAACCTCCACAATCGAATCCAGAGTAACAGCTTTAAGAAACCTGATATCCTCAATATTTACAGTAAACATCCGCTGACGTGTAAAACGGGTTGCCGTGATATACGCAACTTCGTCCATCCATTTCATTGCTTGCCCCCCAAACAGGGTTTCATTCGCGTTTAATGTGCTTGGAAATACCGCTTTAAACTGTCGCGTTTCGCAATTCTTGATCAGGTCATTCATTTTAAGCGAATTAAAAATTTTACGACAAAAATAATGGTTGTTTTGAACATTTGTTCATAATCATTTGTATTTTTGCACCCAAACAAATTGATAGAATTTCAAGAGTTATGAAAATAGCAGTACCAACCAGAGGAAATGAAGTTGACAGTCACTTCGGCCATTGTGATGCTTATACCGTTTTCACAATTGATCATGACAATAAGGTTGAGAAGTCAGAACTTCTACCTTCACCGGAAGGATGCGGTTGCAAAAGCAATATTGCAGGCGTATTGCAGGGTATGGGTGTTAGTGTTATGCTTGCCGGAAATATGGGAGACGGAGCATTAAATGTACTAAACATGCATGGGATTGATGTTTATCGGGGTTGTTCCGGCAACGTTCATCAATTGGTTGACGTTTTCCTGGCAGGTAATGTTAATGACTCTGGGGAGGGTTGCCATCAGCATGGCGAACATGACGGCGGGCATCAGTGTAATCATTAAATATCGATCTGTCAACTGCACGACGCCGTGAAATTGCGATCTTTCTTTGCCAGTGTTTTACTTATTATTTTCCTTTTTCCCTTAGCGATTAAGGTTGGGCATCACCATGAGCACAGTGATAGCCATGCAGATTACAAGCTGCATCTTGCCAATTACCACGGGAAGTGTGCCATCTGCAATTTCGAGTTTGCCACATTTATTACTGATTCGAATCAGTTTTCCTTAAAGAAAGCCAATCCGTCAGATCAGTATAAAATCAACTATCGTTTTGTTTATGTTCCCGTCAAAACGGGGTTTTCATTTTTGCTGCGAGGTCCGCCTTGTTTTACGATTTGACGTGCCATGCCATTTATGGCATATAACAGAAATTCGTTCAACATAATATTCGCAAAAATGAAGAAATTCACTCTTTTTTGCTGCCTGATTATGTCCTTTAGCTTACTGTTCGGACAAAATCAGATTAGCGGCACTGTCGTTGACCAGAAGAATATACCTTTGGCTGGAGCAACGATCTTTGTTCCCGATTTGAACAAAGGAACCATCGCAGATCAATCTGGAAAATATGAATTACTGGATCTTCCAAACGGAAAATTAAAAATTCAGTTCGCCTTTCTCGGATATATAAACCAGATTATAACAATCGAACTAAGCAATCAGCCTAAACAATTGGATATTTGTCTGTTTCCATCAATCGTTGAAGTCGAAGAAGTAGTGGTGACCGGTGGATACAACTCCACCCAGCACGAAAATGCGGTCAAAATAGAAGTACTCAAGCTGGACCCGAAGGAGATAAAACTCACCTCTAATTTTTCAGAAGTAATTACCCGTGTTCCAGGAATTGATATGATTTCCAAGGGAAGCGGCGTTTCAAAACCCGTTATACGGGGTTTGTCAATGAATGATATCCTGATCCTGAACAATGGAGTCCGGTTTGAAAACTACCAATACTCCGATCATCATCCACTTGGAATAGAAGAATTTGGAATTGAAAACATCGAAATCATTAAAGGCCCGGCATCTTTGCTTTATGGATCAGATGCCATCGGAGGTGTCATCAATTTCATTAAAGAGAAACCGGCGGCAGTCGGTACAACCGAAGGAGATTACAACCTCCAACTTTTCTCAAACACCTTAGGGATGAACAACAATCTCGGTATTAAAGGAACCTCGAAAAGTCTCTTTGGAGGAATCAGAATTGGACAAAAAACACATGCTGATTATCTTCAGGGTGGCGGAGTTTCACTGCCCAACACTCGTTTCAATGATTATTCATTAAAAGCGAACGCCGGATATACTAGTAAATCTGGTACATACAATTTATATTACGATTTTAACAATCAAAAGCTTGGCTTAGCTGAACCAGAAGCCATTGAATCTATCACAGAAAGGGAAAGAAAAAATCAGATTTATTTTCAGGAATTCAACAATCATCTGTTTTCATCACAGAACAAACTCTTCTTGGGTCGATACAAGCTAGACCTCAACTCCGCTTATCAGAGCTCCGGATTGACCCATTTTGGGAAATTTAGGGAATATGAAATCCAAATGAGGCTGGCAACACTCTCCTACGAAGCCAAGCTCTATCTTCCTTCAGATGAAAAATCCGAATACATCATCGGCTTTCAGGGATTCAATCAGAATAACACCAATCTGAATAACAGGGAAACCATACTGTTACCTGATGCAACCACAAACAGTAATTCCGCTTTTTGCCTGTTACAGCACACTTTTATTGGCAAGCTCAAATTACAGACAGGGTTCAGATATGATAGCAGGCACATTACAACCCTTTCATACGGGTCATCATCAGATACGATGTCTTACCGGGCTGCATTTAAAAAATCCTTTGAAAGTTTTAGCGGATCATTGGGAGCCACCTATACAGCTACAGACGAGTTGTTATTCCGGGCTAATATTGCTTCAGGGTACCGGACTCCCAATCTGGCAGAACTAACGTCAAATGGTCAGCATGAATTGCGTTTTGAAATCGGAAACGCCAACCTGGTCCCGGAAAATTCCTGCGAATTGGATTTAAGTGCTCATTACCACAAAGAGTGCTTTACGATAGATCTGGCTGGGTTTTACAACCTAATCAATCATTACATTTTCATCTCACCAACAGAGGAAGTAACAGAATCTGGAATCCCTATATACAAATATAAACAGGCCAATTCCGTTCTCTTCGGAGGTGAAGCGGGCTTTCATATTCACCCGGAACCAATCAAGTGGCTGCATTTTAAGACCATATTTTCCATGGTTGTCGGCAGGCAGGAAACCGGCAATTATTTACCGTTTATACCAGCCCATAAGTTCCAATCTGAAATCAGAGCAGAGAAAAAAAAGTTTTTG
>JAQWAJ010000226.1 GCA_028707745.1 Bacteroidales bacterium
CCTGATATCCTGGAGTTTCTGGTTTATACCCTGCGGGCTGAAGGATTCAGCATTGAGGTGGCGAAAAACGGTCTGGAGGCTGTCAGGATTGCCCGGAAATTTTTGCCGCATCTGATTCTGCTCGATGTGATGATGCCGGGGATGGATGGAATTGAAACTTGTGAACAGATACGCATCATACCGGAGCTGAAAGACGTCATGATTGCTTTTCTGACGGCCAGGGGGGAGGATTACTCGCAGGTGGCCGGATTTGATGCCGGTGCCGACGATTATATCACCAAACCGGTGAAGAATAAGGTTCTGATCAGCCGCATAAATGCTCTGCTTAAAAGGGCCAGGGTGCCTGAAGGGAAAAGCGATGATGCCCACGTGATCAGGATCGACGATTTGGAAATCGATCTGGACCGGTACCTGGTGATTCGTTCAGGTCAGGAGCTGCATTTGCCGCGTAAGGAGTTCGAGCTGCTCTGCCTGCTCGTACGCAAGCCGGGGAAAGTTTTTATCAGGGAAGAAATCTATCGGTCAGTCTGGGGCGATGATGTGATCGTGGGAGACCGTACTATCGATGTTCATATCCGGAAATTGCGGGAAAAGATTGGCGATGAGCATATCCGGACGGTAAAAGGAGTGGGTTATACTTTTATAGCCTGATCCAGACTATATCAGCCAGATCAGCAGAAAATTGATCAGAAACCCAACCAGGTAACCCATATATACCTGTGCAGGAGTGTGATCATCATCTTGGAGACGGGCATACCCGGTGACGCCGGCTATCAGAAACAGGATCGCCACAACGCCCTTTATATCCAGCAACCAACGCATCGATATGGAAAGAACCATCCCGGTAACCCCTCCGATGCCAGCCATGTGCATGCTGATCTTCCATTTCCAGTTGATCACCACCAGCGACAGAATGACCAATGCCGAACCATTGAGAAACAGCGGGACAATGATGGGTGCATCAATTCTTTGCAGGATAAAGGCTCCGGCAAGATAGAACAGGGCAATGAGGAGCAGCGGAATCCGGCGTTCTTCTCTTTTGACGAGCATATAATCGGAGATGATTCTCGTTTTCAATAACACCGGCATGATGGCTAAGGGCAGTATTACCGTGGTAATCAATGTAATGAGGTAAATGTAGGATTTGCCTCCGGTGGAGAGTTGGTTCAGCCAGCCGCCATAAGTGAGCAGAATGAATACCCCGGCCAGGGGCATAAAAACAGGATGAAACAAAACTGATATGATCCGTGAAAGCTTCACTACAATTCCTTTCTGAGCCGGGCAACGGGGATGTTAAGCTGTTCACGGTACTTGGCAACGGTCCTTCTGGCAATCATATAGCCCTTTTCTTTCAGGATCAGCGCCAGCTTGTCGTCAGTAACAGGTTTGCGTTTATCTTCATTTTCGAGGCACTCTTCCAGAATTTTTTTGATCTCCCTTGTCGAAACTTCCTCCCCGGAATCGGTTTGAAGCCCTTCGGAGAAAAAATATTTAAGTGGGAAAATGCCCCAGTCGGTTTGAATATATTTTGAGTTGGCCACCCTGGAGATCGTGGAAATATCCAGACTGGTTCGTTCGCTGATATCTTTAAGAATCATCGGTTTCAGGAACATTTCATCGCCACCGCTCTGAAAATAGGCTTTCTGAAACTCCATGATGGCATTCATGGTGAGGATCAGCGTATGCTGGCGTTGCCTGATGGCTTCCATGAACCATTTAGCCGAATCGACTTTTTGCCTGACAAATGTGGCGGCCTCTTTTTGCTGCCGGTTCTGCATCTGACTTTTTCGCTCCTCGTTGTATGTTTTTAACAAGCTAGCATACAGCGAGTTAATCCGAAGGTCGGGGGCGTTTTTCGAATTCAGACTGAGTTCGAGGATTCCGTCGTTATCTTCCAGAACAAAGTCAGGTACAATCTGATGATAGGATTGCATGGTTGCGTCACCGTAATCTCCGCCTGGCTTTGGATTAAGGCGGATGATCTCACTGATTGCCGATTTCATCTGCTGATCGGTGAGGTTCATCCGGTTCTGGATTTTATCGTAATGTTTACGGGTAAATTCTTCAAAAAAGTCGGTCAGGATGATGCGTGCATGTTTGGTATCGTCATTGCATCTGCCCTCTTTCGTATGCCGGTCGAGCTGCAGAATGAGGCACTCCTGAAGGGTGCGGGCGCCGACTCCGGGCGGATCGAACTCCTGGATAAGCTGGAGGATCTCATAAAGTTCCTCATAAGTAGTGGAGATATTCAGCGAAAAAGCCAGGTCATCGACAATGTTTTCCAGATCGCGGCGGAGATATCCGTCATCGTCGATATTGCCCAGAATATAGTGCCCGAGCGCTTGTTTGTCCTCATCGAGGATACGCATGCCCAGCTGATTGGAGAGGTTTTCGCGGAAGGAGACATCGGCCGAAAAGGGGATTTCGATGACCTTGTCATCATCCTGCGACCGGTTTCTCGGATTCAGACGGTAGGCTGGAATATCATACTCATCCTTAAACTCTTCCAGTGAAATTTCATCTTTTTCCTTTTCAGAATCTCCCTCATCCAGGCGGGAATCATCCATCTCGGGATCTTCCTCTCGGCCCTCTTCCAGAATCGGGTTTTCCTCCAGTTCTTTCTTGATGCGCTGCTCCAGCTGCATGGTCGGCACTTCCAGCAACTTAATCAATTGGATTTGTTGCGGAGAGAGTTTTTGTAATAGTTTTTGCTGAAGCCTTTGTTTAAGCATAATGTCAGGTCACTGCCAGTGCACTAATGTGGCTGAAAGTTACGCAAAATTTAGAATTCGGCATTACGGGGTGTCCTGGGGAATGGTATCACATCCCTGATATTTCCCATACCGGTGACAAACAGAATCAGACGTTCAAAGCCCAATCCGAAACCGCTGTGCGGCGCCGAACCGAATCTCCGGGTGTCGACATACCAATACATCTCTTTTTCAGCCAGGTTTTGTTCCTGCATCCGTTCCAGCAATTTCTCCAGGCGGTGCTCGCGCTGCGATCCGCCGATAATCTCTCCGATCTTCGGGAACAGTACATCCATACCCCTGACGGTTTTGCCATCCTCATTCTGATACATGTAGAAGGCTTTGATCTTTTTAGGGTAGTCGGTGAGAATGACCGGTTTTTTGAAATGGTTTTCAACCAGATAGCGTTCGTGTTCTGCCTGCAGGTCGCTTCCCCAGGTTACCGGGAATTCCCATTTCTGCCCCGAATTCATGATGATTTCCACGGCTTCGGTATAGGTCATTCTGATGAAATCATTCTCTACCACCATTTTCAGCCGGTCAATCAGTTCATTGTCATACATCTGGTTGAAGAATGCCAGATCATCGGCACAATTGTCGAGGGCATAGCTGACAAGATATTTCACGAAATCCTCGGCCAGGTCCATATTTTCCTTAATCTCATAGAAGGCCATTTCAGGTTCGATCATCCAGAATTCGGCCAGATGGCGAGGGGTATTGGAGTTCTCGGCGCGGAATGTCGGGCCGAAAGTATAGATATCGCCCAAGGCCATGGCGCCGAGCTCGCCTTCGAGCTGGCCTGAAACGGTCAGGTTAGTCTGACGACCAAAGAAATCGAGACTGTAATCGATCTGCCCATCGGGTGTGCGGGGCGGATTCTTCATATCGAGCGTAGTGACCTGAAACATTTCCCCGGCGCCTTCAGCATCTGATCCGGTAATGAGCGGGGTATGCAGGTAGCAGAACCCCCGATCGTTAAAATACTTGTGAACCGCATAGGCCATGGCATGACGCACGCGGAGAACCGCACTGAAGGTATTGGTCCGTGGCCGCAGATGGGCTATGTCACGGAGAAACTCCATGCTGTGTCCTTTTTTCTGCAACGGGTAGGTATTGGGATCGGCCAGGCCGTAAATTTCTATTTCATCAGCCTGTATTTCAACCGGCTGGCCACTTCCCTGACTTTCAACGAGCTTACCGGTAACCTTCAGACAGGCTCCGGTGGTAATGGATTTCATTATTTCTTCGCCAAAAGTTTCAGGATTGGCAACTACCTGGATCGTATTGATGGTTGAGCCATCGTTTAAAGCAATAAATGCAACTTGTTTGTTACCGCGTTTGGTGCGAACCCAGCCCTTGACTGTGATGCGCTGGCCTTCAGGTTTCGTGGCCAGCAGGGCTTTAACTTTTGAATGATCGAGATGTATCATGTTTGTGCCTTTAAATCAGGGGGCAAATATATAGAAAAGAGGGCAAAGGGCAGAGGCCGGAAGGCTTACTTCTCCTCGTATATCACCTTTAACACGGTCTTTCCAACGGCCGTAAGTGTTTCGCGGCTGATGTTGCTCATGTTATCGGCGTGGGTGTGCCAGTAGGCGCCGAAGGTGCTTTCCGTGG
>JAQWAJ010000227.1 GCA_028707745.1 Bacteroidales bacterium
CCCAAGAGCGAATAACACACGTTCAAACGGCACTACTTTGGAGGATTCAATTGCTGCAATAAGGTTTGATGCTGATTTGTCAGCAAACCGTTCCAGGTTAATCAATTGATCATAGGTAAGACTATACAGATCAGCGACTGACTTTAACAGCCCGGCATCGAAGAGCTGGCCTACGGTCTCACTGCCTGCACTATCGATGTTCATGGCCTTTCGGCTGACAAAGTGCTCGATTCTGCCTTTAATCTGTGGCGGACAAAAATCTTCATTCGGACAGTAATGTTTGGCTTCACCCGGATCTTTGGTTAGAAGGGCGCCACACTCAGGGCACTTAGTGATAAAACTGACCGGTGATACAAACAGGTCCCGCTTACTCAGGTTGACTCCGGTAATCTTGGGTATGATTTCTCCGCCTTTTTCAATGGTCACAAAGTCACCAATATGCAGGTCGAGAAGTTGTATCTGATCCTCGTTGTGCAAACTGGCTCTTTTGACAGTAGTTCCGGCAAGCAATACCGGTTCGAGGTTTGCCACCGGAGTGATTGCTCCGGTTCTTCCAACCTGAAAATCAACCGATAATAACCTGGTCTCAGCCTGATCAGGAGGATATTTATACGCGATAGCCCATCTCGGACTCTTAGCTGTAAATCCAAGCGCCTGCTGCTGTTCAATGGAATTGACCTTGATGACTGCACCGTCAGTATCGAACGGGAGTTTCTTGCGGGCATTGCTCCAGCGGTCAATGAAGGATAAAACACCCTCAATGGTGTCGTGCACTTCAAGGTACTCAGGTATTTTAAAACCAATACTCCGGGCCCATTGCAGGTTTTCACTGTGAGTGGGGCAGGGTAGCTGATCTCCGGATAGGCTATATAATAAACAGTCGAGCTTCCTCTTTGCCACCACCGATGAATTCTGCATTTTCAGCGTTCCCGATGCGGCATTCCTCGGATTGGCAAATGGTGCCTCTCCTTCCTGGATGCGTTCTTCATTGAGTGCGTCAAACACATCCCGGTGCAAAATGATCTCTCCCCGGATCTCAAAGAAAGCAGGACACTTGGTGGCTGGTATGATTAACGGAATACTGCGGATGGTCTTTACATTGGCTGTTACATCATCGCCCCGGACTCCGTCACCCCGGGTTATCGCATGAACCAGCCTTCCATTTTCGTAAGAAAGACTGATGGCTGCACCGTCATATTTAAGCTCACACGCATATTCAACCGGACCATTAATAATCTTTACAATCCGGTCATTAAAATCGATCACCTCTGCGCGGTTGTATGTATTTCCGAGAGAATACATAGCAACCCTGTGCTCACGCTGCACGAACTCACGGTTGCGATCATCCCCCACACGCTGGCTGGGCGAAAGGGGATCGGCAAATTGAGGGTACTCTTTCTCCAAATCAATCAGTTCCTGCATCATCTGGTCATACTGAAAGTCAGTGATGGATGGCTCATTTAATACATAATACCGATAGTTGTGAACGTTCAGTTCATTTTTGAGGAGCTCAATACGCTGATATACAGGATTATTATCCATTGATTGACTTTTGTTTAAAAATAGAACAGTTTTCCGTGTTGCCTTCTTATTCACCATACAAATTATCATTACTTTTACACCGCACGGGTTTGTGGTTTCCATCCGGCAACCGCAACAAAAGGGAATCAGGTGTAAAGCCTGAACAGTTTCCGCTGCTGTAAGCTCCGTCAATGCACTGGCAACCCGCCACTGTTCAATGAAATGAATGGGAAGGCGCCAGATGAAGGGAGCAAGTCAGAAGACCTGCCTGTGTAAAATTAACCAATGGGTTCGGAATAAACCTTAAGGAGATACACAGGTGATTAAAAATAATTTACGGCTTGCTTTTTTGCTCATTTGTCTTTTCGGTGTCGATCAAACACTGAATGCACAATCTACGCCTATACGTCTGGAAGAAATACAGATCATGGGATTCCGACGGAATGCCAATGAAAATAACCTGCATTCAATCAGGATAGACTCCCTGTTAAAGACCAAATACTTTGCCTGTGATTTAGCTCAGGTGCTTAAAAGTGAAACAAATCTGAACATCACCCAATATGGCGGACAAGGCTCTTTAACTTCTTTGCGGATGCGCGGATCGGGTCCGTCTCAAACGCAGATCAACTGGAACGGACTTCCGGTGAACAGTCCGACCACCGGAAGCATAGATCTTTCCTTATTGTCAGGTGGCATGGCTGATGCTATCGATATTGTATATGGCGCTGGCGGATCGCTCTTTGGCAACGGGACTTTTGGCGGCTCCATCAACCTGACCAACAAACCGGAATGGGATAATCGACTGTTAATCAATATTGCCGGTGAGGCTGGATCGTGGAATCATTACAAAACCGGACTCAATCTTCGTACCGGGAATAATTCATTCCAATACCACTTATCGGGAATGTACCAATCGAGCCCTAACGCATACAGATATCATAATTTTTTCAAGGCCGGCAACCCTGTCGAGTACCGGATGAATGATTCATTGAATCTCTGCTCGTTTCAGCAACATTTGTTTTTCAAACTGCCGGATAATTGGTACATCCAGTATGGCATTTGGTTCAACAACCGGATCAAGCAATCTCCGGCATCCATGAGCACTACACCTGTATTCACGGCCCTTCAGAAAGACCGGAGCCTTCGTCAGTTTGTCAGAGCTTCAAGATCAGGCAGAAAAACTTCGTTAGAGATAGTTGCCGCCTATTTTACCGACAGCCTCTCGTATTCCGAGATTTCCATTGCTCATGATTCAATACTTAAGCAATCTCAATTCAGGTCCTCGGATTCTTACCTGAGCGTCTCTCAAAAATGGTTGCTTAATGAAAAGCTGACACTCGAAAGCGGAGCCGATTTGGAATATCAGAAAGCTAAAACTGAATCTTATTCTGATATTGCTGATGAGTCAAGAGGGGCTGTCTTTGGTTTGTTGAAATATCAAAACCATCAGATCAGTACAGATGTTTCTTACAGGCAGGTTTTTTATTCAATGACAGGGCCAAAGCCGCTCTGGGCAATTGCTTTTCAATATCATACCCCTGTTAGCGGGTTGTCACTGAAAACTCAGGTTTCGAATAAATTCAGGTTCCCGACGCTGAACGACCGGTACTGGGTTCCTGGCGGCAATCCGTCGCTATTGCCTGAAACCGGTATGGGATATGATCTGGGCGCTTCATGGGACATGATCAGATACGAAAAAGCAAGCCTTAACCTAAATGCCATGTTATTCACCCAGCAGATCAATAACTGGATACAATGGGTACCTGTTGGCACCTATTGGTCCCCGCAGAACATCCGTCAGGTGAACTGCCAGGGCCT
This sequence comes from Bacteroidales bacterium, assembly GCA_028707745.1. GTDB lineage: Bacteria > Bacteroidota > Bacteroidia > Bacteroidales > UBA12481 > UBA12481. The sequence continues at coordinate 3,340 of JAQWAJ010000227.1, forward strand.
CGAACTGGATATGACAGGAAGGTGGAAAGCCGGTGAAATGGGCTATCTGGCCAGAGCCATGTATTCATATACTGAAAGTTTCGATATGAGTGCGGAAACTGTTGAAACCAGATCTCAGCGCCAATTGTCATACGTTCCTTTTCATTTATTGAGGGTTCAGGCAGGGCTCGATTATCAAAAAATCGAAGCATCTCTGATCTATAAATTCACCGGTCAGCGGTTTACTACGGATGACCACGATCCCTGGCTGGTTCTCGATCCCATTCATCTTATTGATGTCTCGTTTGGTTACACCTTTTTGTTGAAAAAAAACCGGATTATCCTGTCCGGAAATGTATCGAATCTGCTCGATACAAGCTACCAGTTGATACGCGCGTATCCCGCTCCCGGGAGATCTTTCTATTTAACTGTTAATTATTTGTTTAACCAAAAATTTAAAAATGATGATTCGAAGTAAATTTCTTATATATCTTAGTTTGGCAGCAGTGGTTATGGCATCTTGCCAGAAGGATGAACCGGAAGATGACAATGGTATTGGATATTTACACGGTGCCTATATCGACAATGTAGGCGCATTTGGTAACAGTAACGGATCGATCAGCTATTTCGACACGGATTCATCGATCATGATAAACCACGTTTTTGAAGCAGTTAACGGGCGTCCACTGGGCGACGTGGTGCAGTCAATAGCCATCGAAGGAAGCAAAGGATATATTGTTGTCAATAACTCACAAAAAGTTGAAATTGTTGATATGAAAACCTTTGCCTCCATTGGTACCATTGAAGGGCTCGAATATCCCCGGACATTCCTACCGATCAATGACAGTAAAGGATATCTGACTGACGGTAACTATTCAGGGCGTGTTTACGTGATTGATCTGGTACTGCAAAAAATTACCGATACAATCCCCTGCGGGTCTGGACCTGATAAGATGGTCAAATATGGAAATACCGTCATAGTTGCCAACTCGGGCGGGTGGGGCAATGATAGTACCC
>JAQWAJ010000228.1 GCA_028707745.1 Bacteroidales bacterium
TTGACGGAGGCGTTCTGCGCCTCATCCAGAATGACAAATGCATTGTCGAGTGTTCGTCCGCGCATGAATGCCAGCGGAGCGATCTGAATGACATTATCCTCCATATATTCCTTGAGCTTTCGGGCCGGCATCATATCGAGGAGTGCATCGTACAGGGGCTGCAGATAGGGATCCAGCTTCTCCTTCAGGTCGCCCGGCAGAAATCCGAGGTTCTCACCCGACTCAACAGCCGGACGGCTCAGGATGATCCGTTTGACTTCACGGTTACGGAGAGCCCTGACAGCAAGCGCAACGGCCATGTATGTCTTACCTGAACCAGCCGGTCCGGTGGCGATGATCAGATCGTGAGTCCGGTATAAATCAGCCATTTCCCGTTGATGGGCGGTTCGTGCCTTGATGGGCTTCCCGTTGTTCCCGAAAATGATGATGTCTTCTTCACCAGGCTCGTTATTGTCGGCGACACCATTATCCAGCAGGATGCCTTCGATTTCCAATGGAGAGAGCCGGTTGAATTTTTCCACAAAGTCGAACAACTTTTCCATCTGTTCTTCGAAACGGGTGATTTCAGAAGCTTCACCAATGGCTTTGAGCTGGTCACCCCGGGCAATCAATTTAATCTTTGGGAAAATTTGTTTGATGATCTGGAGATGTTGGTTTTTAGCACCATACAGTACCAGCGGGTCAATCCCTTTTAAATAGATGATTTTTTCAATCATGCGGTTGAGATAAAGTCGTATTTTTGAGCCTATCCCGCAAAAGTAGATAATATCCAGGATTTAGAAACGGGTTTTATGCATGGCCATTATCACACTCATAACAGATTGGCAGAACAGAGACTATTATTCAGGAATGATCAAGGGCAGGCTCCTGCGCCTGATGCCTGATGCCAATATCGTTGAGATTAATCAGCATATCGAGCCTTTCCATATTCTTCAGGCTTCATTTATCCTGCGGCAGGTTTTATGCGAATATCCGGATGGCACGATCCATCTGTTTCTGGTGAATCAGGGCCATCAACCGGGTATCTGGCCTGTTGTGGCGAAATACCGGAATCAGTATATTGTGGGTTGGGACGATGGAATTCTGCCTCTTTCGATGGATACTGATCCCGGGTACTACCTGAGAGTGGACCATGCTGCCCTCGACATCATGGACCGTGAAACCGGAATCGCAGAGCTGTTCAGGTCGATTGAGCCCACTTTCCCGGAATTATCCATGTTTACCCGGATTGCGAAATTCTTATCCTCGAACCCGGAGCTGGAAATTGCCGGGCCCAATTCACCTGATTCGAGCCGGTTCAATACCTGGCAACCTGTAATCCGTAAAGACCAGATCGATGGTCAGGTGGTATTCATCGATTCTTACCGGAATGCCATCACCAACATACCCAGAACAGAGTTTATCAGGATCGGAGCCGGGCGGACATTTGAAATAACCATCAAATCCAATCGGTATAAGATCTATGGAATTAGTAATACCTATCTGGAATCAGACCCTGGCGAACTGCTGGCCATTTTTAATTCAGCCGGTTTGCTCGAGATTGCCATCGCACAGGGAAATGCGGCGGAACTCCTTGGATTTGAGCCCGGAACACCAATAAAAATCAGATTTGATGAACAGTAACAGGGAAGAAGTCCTGCAGTCATTCAACCGGCTGCTGGATATTATGGATGAGTTGAGGGTGAAATGCCCGTGGGACCGGGAACAGACGATCGAAAGCCTCCGGACTTTAACCATCGAAGAAACGTATGAACTGGCGGATGCCATTTCGGATAACAATCTGTCCGGAATCAGGGAGGAACTCGGGGATATGCTTCTGCACATCGTATTCTATGCCAAAATCGGGCAGGAAAAGGATGCGTTTACGATGAAGGAAGTAATCGATGGACTGAACAAAAAACTCATTTATCGCCATCCGCATATTTTCGGAGACGTGGTGGTTGAGGATGCCCGTGAAGTGGAGAAAAACTGGGAAACAATCAAACTGACCGAGCACAAGGGAAAAACCGTTCTGGGTGGAATCCCTTCCTCACTACCGGCAATGATCAAAGCTTACCGGATTCAGGATAAAGCCAGGGGCGTAGGTTTCGATTGGGATCACCGGGAACAGGTCTGGGACAAAGTTCAGGAGGAGATCGGCGAGTTGATGGACGAACTGAAAACAAAGGAGTCAGCTGACCGGATTGAGGCCGAATTCGGTGATGTCCTCTTCAGCCTGATAAATGCTGCCCGGCTCTATCAGATCAATCCTGAAAATGCTCTTGAAAGGACCAACCTGAAGTTCATAAAACGGTTCAATTACCTGGAGCAGGAAACAAACAAAAAAGGCCTGAACTTGAAAAATATGTCTCTGGAGGAGATGGATCAATACTGGAACGAGGCAAAAAAATTATAACGGCCAATGATTATCCGGCCCTACGATGCGTCGTCAGTTTTTGTTTCCTCTTCGGGCTTGGTTACCGTCCAGTCATCGATTTTATTCGAGGAAACCAGGATATTATACCAGGTGAAGATTTTCTTCATGTCGGAAATATAGACCTTGCTCCTGTCATAAGCAGGCAATACTTCAGCAAAATAATCCTTTATCTGATCGTTGGTTGAGTGTTTCGGATTCAGAATGGTTTTGCCATCAGCTTTCTGATGGATTGCTGCGAAAACCTCTTTGAGTGGCACATCTTCGGTTTCAGTGAAAACGGCTATCTCTTCCATGGAGCTTACATGACTGCTGGTATGAACCGGGATTCTCTGAGAAGTCTCGAGATTTTCAGCTATCAGTATGTTTTTACCTTGTGAAACCAGTTTGTATAGTCCCGACTGACCCGAGATTGCGATAAAGTCCTTAATATCCATTTTCTGTTATCTGTTTGAAAAGGCAAATATAGGAAAATCAATTGAGCCCTCTGGCTTTCTTTATTTTCTCGTATGCTGCATTTAATTGCTGAAATTTTTCATTAGCCTGATTTTTCAAGTCGTCACCCAGATAGGCGACCTTGTCAGGGTGGTACTTAACTGCCATTTTCCGGTAAGCTTTCTTCACTTCTTCATCGGTGGCAGCCGGGGTGATTTCAAGCGCGGAGTAGGCCGATTCAATATCATCGTGAAACAGGGATTTGATGGAATTGAAATCTTCGGTTCTGATCCCCATGTAATACGCAATCTTTTCCACCATCTTCATCTCTTCAGATGAGACCAGTCCATCAGCCTTTGATACGCCAAAGAGCACATGGATCAACTGCAACCTGGTGCTGTAATCCATTCTCTGTTTGATCTGCCGGCTGACTTCTTCAACCGGGATGTTTTGTTCGAGGATGTTTTTCAGGATCAGGGTGAGCTGTTGAGCCTGTTCCCGCCCGAACGACCGGACAAAAAACTCTTTCACGTAGTCGAGCTCCGATTTCAGAACCTTCCCGTCAGATTTCATGACGGCTGCAATCAAAACCACCAGGCTGGTAACAAAATCACCCTGTGTGGTAACTCCTGGTCCAACAGCTCCCTGACTGGTAAACCGGTCCTGCCCATCTACCAGCGTACCGAGTGCAAAACCAATCAAACCTCCGATCGGGCCTAAAAATGCCCATCCCAGTCCACCACCAATCCATTTTCCAAAATTTGCCATATCCTATTCAATCAATTTATTATGTATCTCCAAAACTTGTGGAAGGAGTGGAGATTCTCCATCGTTTATCATGATTATATCTGCCAAAGGCTTTTTTTGTTCATCGGTCCATTGGTTCTGCATTCTCTCCCTGACCAGCTTTTCAGTGGTCTGATCCCTCTCCATTACCCGTTTGATCCGGATATCATCTGGAGCAACAACCAGGATGTTCAGGTCCATGAGCCGGTAAAACCCGGTTTCAAAAAGAATGGCAGCTTCATGAACCAGGTAGGGAGACTGTTGGTGTTCTTTGCACCAGCTAACGAAACGATCTATCACCCTGGGATGGATGAGTCCGTTCATCTTGTCCATCTTCTCCCTGTCGAGAAAAAGGATTTCAGCCAGTTTTTTCCGGTCGGGGATACCCTGGTTAAATATACCCGGACCAAACAATTGGGACAGTTGGTCATGGAGTACGGTGTCTTCGCGCAGGATTTGCTTAGACTCGGCATCTGCATTAAAAACAGGGATGCCTAAATGAGTGAAGATTTCCGCCACCATACTTTTGCCAGATCCGATTCCACCGGTCAACCCAATCGTTCGCACTTTAATCAGAATTGTTTTTTCGATAAGAAACGGTGACTTTCTCCTGGCTGTATTTCAACAGTTTGTCAAGGGGCTCTAATCCGATGGTGCGACTGAAAGAGCCTCCCTGCCTGTTCTGTTTAACGGGCAGC
>JAQWAJ010000229.1 GCA_028707745.1 Bacteroidales bacterium
TACAACAACGAAATCCTCGTGGGCGTCAGTTACTTTCAGACTGACCTTGTACTTCCCGGTTTTTGGATACTTATAACTGATTTCACGAATGTTATGGAATTCGGGTTCCCATTGACCGTCTCCATCAACATCCCAATCGTATTTCATGTCCATGATCTGGGTTTCCCGGTCAAGGGTTCCATAGCTGTGAAAAACAAATTCAGATTGCAGATTCCCAACCCTGCGGGCCAGCGTCAACACTGGCACCGGAAGGTTATTTTGTTGGAAAACTTTAACAGAATCGACCACATCCATATACAATCCCCGGTCATCCTTGACCCGGAGTCTTATCTTGTTTTTTCCTGATTTACTGATTAAAGCCGGATAATAGGGCGTGGTCAGGTCTGTTGCATCCCAGATGTCATCGTTGTAAACATCCCAGGAATAGGTCAGCTTCTTGTCGGAATGATTCAAAAAATGTGAAGCCGAGGCGTCACAATGGAATGTATCGGTGACCGTACAAAACCCCCCGTCAATGGTGAATTCCGGGATAATACTGTCATTGAGCATATTTACAACCACCATCTTTTTCATCACCGCACTGCGGTTAGTTGGATCAACCACTTCAACTCCGGCATTATACCAACCAAGCGTCGGGTAAGCATGGGTTACCACTGCATTGGGAGAATATTCCGTATCCCAGGAGCCATCTCCATCGAAATCCCAGCGATATTTGAGGAGCCACGATGAATCCTCATCATCGTACGACCGGGAGGCATTCAAGGTGAATAAAACATAGATATTACCGGTATCAGGCAAAACAGCCAGATCAACAACCGGTGGCGAATAACCTTGCGCGATCTCAACTGTGGTGCTTGAAGTATCCTTTACTCCGAACATATTCCGGGCTTCCATGATAATCCGGTAGCTTCCTGGCTTCAGGAACCGGTGCTGTATCACCTTATTGGTCGTATAATCCTGATCCCAGATCCCATCGCTCTGCCAGTCGTAGCGAACCAGAACCGGATCCTCATCCGTGGCATTCATCAATGATTCAGTAGCATCAAAGCTGAACCGGGTGGTGGTCAGTCCCGTTGCCGGATTTGCTTTAAAGTCGGAGACCACCGGATCAGTGCCTTTAATATCCGGTTCACAGGATCCCAGGGTGACCAGCAGCAGCAAAGCTACCCATGATCGTTTAATCATTGCGGTGCCCATCATTTTTATCACATCCAATGAGAAGTACCACAAATAAATTGCCTGGTATTTTTTCATCAGTAAAAGTCGAATCAAATAAACTTTGTGGCTGGGGGAGTCAATCCAAATGTACACTTTTTTTATACGAAACAGTTCTCCCCGCCCCTGTCTCCGCAAAAAGTTACCGCTCAGAATGAAATATTTTATTTTTAGCCACAACTTTGTGCCATGCGAGAAATCATCATCGAAAATGCCAGCGAAAACAACCTGAAGAGTGTTTCTCTACGGATTCCTCATTATCAGTTGATTGCAGTGACAGGTGTGTCGGGCAGCGGAAAGACCAGTCTGGTTTACGACGTTTTGTGCGCCGAGGGGCAACGTCTGTTTTTCGAAAACTTCATCGGGGGTCGCCTCTCATCAGCCAATCTCTCGCGTCCGAAGGCGACCCGCATCGATGGATTGTTTCCGGTACTGGCCATCGACCAGAACAATGTGGTTCGCAATCCGCGCTCCACAGTGGGCACGCTCACCGAGCTGTACGACCTGCTGCGACTGCTGTTCGCCCGTCTCGGCCAATCGGATATTCCTGATCTGCATCTTCACCGCAGCCTGTTTTCGTTCAATCTGCCCGATGGATATTGTCCGGTGTGCAAGGGGCTCGGCGTGCAGGACCACATCGATCCGTCGCTGCTGATCGGCGACCCATCGAAAACCATCCGTGAGGGGGCGTTTGTGCTAACCACGCCCAACAACTATATCGTCTATTCGCAGGTAACGATGGCTGTGCTCGACGAGGTCTGCCGGGCCGAGGGTTTCAGCGTGGATATCCCCTGGCAGGATCTGACGGATCAACAAAAGAGCGTGGTGCTCAATGGATCCACCAAAATCAAGGTACTATTCGGAAAGCACACGCTGGAATCGAGGCTGAAATGGACCGGCATCACGGCCAAACCGCGTGAGGAGGATTACTATACCGGAATTCTTACGGTGATGGAGGGTATCCTGAAACGTGAGCGCAACCCGAACATCATGCGGTTTGCACGGTCGAAAACCTGCGAAAAGTGTGGCGGAAAGCGGCTGAACGATCAGGCTCTTTCAGTGAAGCTCTGGGGCCGTGATATCTCAGAATATGCGGAGATGAGTATCCGGGAATTACATACTTATTTCGATAAACTATCTGTCAATGATCAGGAACGACTCGTTGTGGAGCCCGTTCGTGAGGCCATTCTCCAGCGTACCGGACTGCTGATGAAGCTGGGTGCCGGGCATCTCTCGCTGAAACGGGAGTCGCCCTCCCTGAGTGGCGGCGAGGCCCAGCGCATTCGTATGGCCAACCAGGCCGCCGGCGGATTGCGAAACGTTCTCTACATTCTCGATGAACCCAGCGTGGGGCTCCATCCCTCGGAGCACCGGAATCTGCTCGAGGTGATGCGCTCGCTCGTGAGCAGCGGCAATACTGTGATACTGGTTGATCATGACGAGCAGAGCATCCGTGAAGCCGACTGGATCATCGATATCGGCGAGGGCGCCGGTAAAGCCGGCGGAAATATCCTGTTCAACGGTCCGGCCGTAACATTTTTCAATCAGCCCCAACCCAAGAGCCTGACCCGTAAGTATCTGGTTGATAAAAAGATTGGCCTGCCTGAAAAAATTACCTCTGATCAGAACACATTCTTTACCGCCGAACGGGCCATCCGGAATAATCTGAAAAATATTTCTCCACGCTTTCTGGTTCATGCCCTGAACGTGATCACCGGGGTTTCGGGTAGCGGAAAAACCAGTCTGGTTGACGATCTGATCGAAAATACCATCAGCCGGAAAGCCGGCGGAACGGAGATCTTCAAAAAAATCATCCATCTCGATTCATCTCCGATCGGGCGGACACCCAAAAGCAATCCGGCAACCTATACCGGTTTGTCGGATCATGTGCGCGACCTGTTTGCCTCCTTGCCGGAATCTCATCAGCGGGGCTATAAAAAGGGCCAGTTTTCGTTTGTGGTGAAGGGTGGACGGTGTGAAAGCTGCGGCGGAGCCGGGGTTCAGCAGATCGGAATGCATTTTCTCGGAAATGTGGAGGTCATCTGCGATGTGTGTGAAGGCAAGCGTTTTACCGATGAAACGCTGGAGATCAAATATCAGGGACTGAGCATTTTCGATGTTCTGGAACTCACTGTCGATGAGGCGCACCGGTTCTTTGAGGGACAGAAAAAAATCACTGCAATCACCGGAATTCTTTCGGAACTGGGGTTGGGCTACCTGAAACTGGGGCAGCCATCGCCCACCCTGTCCGGAGGTGAGGCCCAGCGCGTGAAACTGGCTACCGAGCTCTCGCGTTCCGCAAACAGTCACACCCTCTATATCCTGGATGAACCCACCACCGGTCTGCACATGGCAGACGTCGAAGTTCTTATGAAAGCGCTGAAAGGGCTGATCTCCAAAGGCCACACCCTGCTCTGTGTGGAACACGATCCGGCCTTTATCCTGCAATCCGACTGGATGGTCGATCTGGGCTTGGGCAGCGCCGCAGATGGCGGAAATCTCATTGCAGAGGGCTTTGTCAGGGATGTGATTAATGACCCGAAATCACTGACTTCATCGGAATTAAGAAAATATCTGGCCCGCGACTCTTCAGCCATCAGAACGGTGAACCGCCCGTGCAGCGCGGAAACCATCGGGGCACCCATCCATCTGGGCGGAGTGGAGACCAATAATCTGAAAAATATCGAGGTCGATTTTCCGGTGGATGCCATTACGGCCGTGACGGGCGTTTCCGGGAGCGGAAAGTCGTCGCTGGTGTACGGAACGCTGTATGCCGAGAGCCAGCGGAGGTTTCTCGAGGGGATTTCCTCCTACAACCGGCAGTTCATCGCCAAGGCCGGCTTGCCCGTGCTGAGGGAGTGCCGGGGACTGGTGCCGGCAATCTCGCTGCAGAAAAAGAACCCGGTGAAAAACCCGCGTTCCACCATCGCCACAAATACAGGGCTTTATGATTTATACCGATTGATGTTCAGCCGCTTGTCAGGGAGTGATTCCAATGAGCCCCGTCCACTTTCCACCGCCTTTTCCTTCAACAGCGAGGAAGGCGCCTGTCCGGTTTGCAAAGGGCTGGGCACTCTGACGGTTTGCGACCCCGG
>JAQWAJ010000230.1 GCA_028707745.1 Bacteroidales bacterium
CGGAAAATATCCGTTCCGCCCGGGCATGACCGCCACCGTGGAAATCGAGACCCAAACCAAATACAATGTCTTATCGATTGGATTGCAGGCTGTTACAACCCGTACCGATACCACCAAGGTTATCACGACCAAGGATCCTACCCGTCCGGGTGCTGAAGATGCAGAAGATACAGACATACCAAGGGATGAGTTGATGGAGGTCCTTTTTACGGTGGATAACGGAACGGTATCACAAAGAGCGATAAAAACGGGCATTCAGGATAAGAACTATATCGAAATTGTTTCGGGGATCAGTGAAAAGGAAAATGTAGTGGTAGCTCCTTACAATGCAATCTCTAAGAAGCTCAGAGACGGCGAAAAGGTTGAGGTTGTGGCAAAAGATGCATTGTTTAAATCGGTTAAAAAGTAGAGCAATTCGTTGAATGGCGCTGATTCTCCATCTTGAAACTGCCACTCCGGTTTGTTCGGTTGCGCTCAGCCGCAACGGCAAAGTGCTCGGTTTCAGGGAATCTTCTGACGATAAATCCCATGCCACCCGGCTCACCCTGTTTGTTCAGGAGATTCTGGCTGAGAATCATATCGCCACTGCCGATCTCGATGCCATTTCGCTGAGTATGGGCCCCGGATCCTACACGGGCCTCAGGATCGGAGCCTCTGTTGCCAAAGGATTGGCCTACGGAGCCGGTAAACCGCTGATCGGAATTTCCACACTTCAAGCCCTCGCTAACGGATTTGCCCTGACCCATACCGATGAGATCGCTGCTCTGGGTACCAAAAATCCGGTTCTTTTCTGCCCCATGCTCGATGCCCGGCGGATGGAAGTCTATACAGCCCTGTATAACAGCGAGATAAAAGAAGTTCGGCCGGCCGAGGCAATGATTCTTGAACCTGACTCCCTCGACCATCTGGCAGATCATCAGGTTTTCTGTTTCGGTACGGGAAGCAACAAAGCATCAGAGATCATCAGCCGCTCCAACACTCATTTCTATCCTGGCATCACTATTTCCGCAACCTTTCAATCGCAACCGGCAGAAGCGCTGTTCAGCCGGGGCGAATTTCTGGATACTGCCTACTTTGAACCCCATTACCTTAAAGAGTTCATTGCCAGTATCCCCAAAAACAAAATATTCGGCCTTCCGGGTTAAAGGATTACCCATTAGGTATTTTGATCATTTACACTAATTTTGCACCGCATTTAAAATTTTTATATGGCAACGACAAACGACATTCGGAATGGTATGTGTATTGAACACAATGATGTGCTGTATACCATTATCTCTTTTCAGCACGTTAAACCAGGTAAAGGCCCTGCTTTTGTCCGCACAAAACTCAAAAACATAACCTCCGGAAAAGTAATCGAAGTCACTTTCAGCGCCGGCCACAAGATCAATGAAAACCGTGTTGAACGCCGTACCTACCAGTTCCTTTATAAAGATGACATGGGATTCCATTTCATGCACAAGGAGACCTACGAACAGCTCAGCATCACCGAAGAGCTGATCAACAATGTCGGTCTGCTGAAAGAGGGAAATGATGTGGAAATGGTTATTCACGCAGATACTGAAACTCCTTTGTATGCAGAGCTTCTGCCTTCGGTTGTGATGGAGATCACTTACACCGAACCGGGAGTCAGAGGCGACTCTTCATCCACCTCGTCACTGAAACAGGCTACGATTGAAACCGGCGCAACCATCATGGTTCCGTTGTTCTGTGTAACAGGCGATAAGATCAGGATCAATACCACTGATAACTCTTATCAGGAACGGGTTAAGTAACCGGCTCCTTTCCCTGATCAGGTTTTTTCATGTCGAGCGCCACCAGGATGGCCATAAATCCCCATACCCCGGCCGAAGCTTTATCCGTATCGAGGAAATTGTTCATGGTTACGTGCAAAAAGTAGGTAATCAGCCCAACCAGAACTGTTACGGCAATCATTTTCAGTTCGGGATCGGTATGTTTATGGTAAGCCCTGACACCGATCACGATGCTGGCAATCACCAGAACCAGCATCAATAAACCTCCGAAGAGACCCTGCTCACTGAGCGGTCCCAGATATTCGGAATGGGCATTGCCACCGTCTCCCGCATTGGTACTGATGATGGTTCGCTGAGATGCCTTCTGATACGGAGCATACTGGAACATATATGTACCCGGGCCAAACCCGAAGACCGGTTTCTCCTCAAACATCCGGATAGCACAGCTCCAGCGGTTCAAACGCTCAAGATTGGAAGCATCTGTGGAAATGTTGGAGATGGATTGAATATGCTGCCCCAGATTATTCGACGAATCCTGATTGTTGCCTTCCATCTTCATCAGCACCGTTTTCCCGAACATCAGGAACAATGCGCCAAGAATGGCAAAACCAAGTAAAACCGTTTTTCCGGAAACCTTGAACAATATGATCAGGTAAGCACCCAATCCTACCACTACACTCACCCAGGCAGCCCTCGAATAGGAAAACAGGAGCCCGGTCAGCAGGATCGCCAGAACGATAAAAGAGACTGCCTTCATCCAGAACTTAAACGGCGATTTTATTACATATCCCGCAGCAACCGGGATGAACATCGACAGGATCGCTCCATAGAGCGTATGATCATTGAAAAAGGGATCGGCAGCAAAACTTGAAGCTTTCTGATCGAATAATCCCAATGAGGCATGTTTCAGGGTTATCACCACGACAATGCCTGCCAGAGGAATCATGAATATCCAAAGAAACCTCCTGATATTCTGCGGATTCTTAAAAAACTCAACCGCTATGAAGTAGAATACTGACAGGAACCACAACCGCGACAATAAATATTTGAACGATACCACCGGCATGGTTGAAAGAATGGCGGTGATCACGATCCATGTCACCTGCAGCAAAATGATCCTGGTAATCGGATGCCGCATGACAGCGCCATTGTACCCCCCGTCGACAGCCAGCCTGAGCAGAAAAATCACCATCATCCCGGCCAGAATCGGCTCCGTGGGTAAGAACATGTTGACATCCAGTCCGCTGGTAAACTCCTTCAGAGGAACCGATAATGGCACAAAGAACACAACCATCCAGAACAGCCATTCAAAGCGGTAAATCGCAATCAGGATGATCAGCAGTCCAACCGGCAATGCCAGCAATGCATACTGATCCTTGGTGATCAGGTACGAATTGGCCAATACAAATGCCAGGCTGACCAGATAGACCAACCCAACTTGTACCCGCTTGTCGTTAAGCAGGTTAAACGGGTTTAGTATGGTTGCGATTTTCGATAACACCGATAACGACCATTGCCATCATGAGAGTAAATATCACAGAAATCAGAACGATGATTGATCGTTTGGGCCAGTCTTTCTTATCGGCGACAAATGGCGGGGTAACCACAACCGCATAGGTTATCTCCTTGGTCAATTCCCGATAGGAATCATCCTTTAACTTCTGAGCCACAGTCACCTGCGTGGTAATGCCTTCAACCTGAAGCATCAGACTTCTGGCCTGCGGGCTTTTTTCAGCCACATTGTTGAAATACTCTTTCAGGGCCTGGTTGTTCTTACCGTTTGCCACCGCCTGAAAATAGGCGGCTGAAATACCTTCTGACTGGCCGGTGATTTCCATGACGCCATACTCTTTGCCCAGTTTGCTCAAACAGCCGGTGATGCTATCCATTTCCGCTTTCAGGCGTATGAGATCGGCCGTTGTAATTTTCAACGCTTCAGCCACTTTTACCCGGTGAAGCGATTGGATCTTCTTGTTATAAAACATGATCAGCGAATCCACCATGGCGCACGCGACTACCGGATCAGTATCGAGAACCTGTATTTTAATAGCCTCATTTTCAGTTTTCCGGAATGATACCGATTCGGCAAACTTACCGTACAGGGCCGTTTTATAGTATTTGTAGCTGGGCGAGATCTTATAATGGTCGTCCAGTTTAAAGGCTTCAATCATCCGGTCCCGGATATCGCCTGAATTCAGAATTTCGAGCATTTGCTCGGTGTTACTCTCTTCGGAGTATGCACTCAGGTTTACCGGGTAAACAACCGCTGACGACTTAAACTTGGGCTTCAAAAAGACCGATGAAGACAGCGCCATGGCGATAATCGCAGAAATCAGGGCGATGACTCCCAGGTGGTATTTCCATTTCAGCGCCAGTTCAAGCAGGGTCTTGTTGTTCAGATAAGGGTTCATGGCCATGGTTTTAGTTTACACGTATCACGTAATATTGTTTCTTCCCTTTTTGGATAAGAATAAAACGGTCGTTGATCAGGTTTATTGGGGTTACGATCATATCCGGATCGGCCAGTTTCTCCTT
>JAQWAJ010000231.1 GCA_028707745.1 Bacteroidales bacterium
AACCCGGTATGGAAAAATTGGCGTGCTTTGGTTTGACGGAGAGTGGGAAAGCACCTGGAACAATGCTTATGGTGAGGATCTTTACAATTATGTCCGCAACCTGCAGCCAAATATCATTGTCAATAACCGGGTTACTGCCGGCCGCAGTGGAATGGCTGGAATGACGGAGGGCAATGTGTTTGCCGGTGATTTCGGTACTCCCGAGCAGGAGGTTCCGGCAACAGGGATGCCTGGGGTGGACTGGGAGTCGTGCATGACCATGAACGACCACTGGGGATACAATAAAAATGACAAGAATTTTAAATCATCCAAACAGATTCTGCAAACGCTGGCGGATATCGCTTCGAAAGGCGGGAATTACCTGCTCAACATCGGGCCAACTGCTGACGGCTTTTTCCCGCAGGAGAGCATCGACCGTTTGAATGAAATCGGAAGATGGATGAAAACCAATAGTGAAGCGATATACGGTACCCAGGCCAGTCCTTTCTCCAGTCTGCCTTGGGGACGTTGTACCCAGAAAAAAATGACCGAAAGCACCCGATTATATCTGCATGTATTTGATTGGCCATCTGATCAAAAATTGATGATACCCGGTTTGGGTAATGAACCCATCCGCGCCTTTTTGCTCTCTGATGCCAATCAGGAAGAGCTTCCAATCACAGTTGAACCAGGTGGTTTGTCGATCCAGGTTCCTTCGGGGGTACCGGATATAAATAACTCGGTAGTGGTTCTTGACATTACCGGTGATCCTGCCGTTTACGAAGCGCCTGAAATTGTTGCTGCATCAAGTATCTTTATTGATCAAACTGAGGTTGTTTTAACCAAGCATGAAAACCTTTCGGAGATCCGATATACGCTCGATGGCACTCTGCCAACGCCGGCATCTGCCGTTTACTCCAAACCGATAACCCTCAAAGCAACCACAACAATCAATGCCATCTGTGTAAAAAACGGTAAGTGCATGTCGGCCAGCTCAACCCTGACTATTAACAAGGTCACGCCGGCACCGGGGCGCGAAGTTCCACAGGTCAAGTCCGGATTGCTTTTCAACCTGTATCACGGCGACTGGAAGCAGGTGCCTGACTATAACGGGATGACGCCAAACTTATCGGGAGTTGCCGCTGATTTCAAATTGGCCAATAATCCGGCTGATGACAAATTTTCTATTGATTACCAGGGATTTATAAGGATTCCAACTGATGGAGTTTACACATTTGGCATCGATTCCGATGATGGCAGCAAGCTCTATATCGGCGATAAACTGGTGATCGACAATGACGGACCGCACGGTAGCCTGTTAAAAACCGTTGAGATGGCTCTGGGTCAAGGCCTCCACTCGATCAGGATCAGCTTCTTCGAAAATACCGGAGGTAATTCTCTGAGGGTTTTATGGAAAACGGGGAACGCCAAATTGGAACCAATCCCCGCTGAATCATATTTCTATTACAAATAGGCGCGGTTAGGGACGGGGCCCCCGCCTGCGCGGGGGTGACAACTCCGGGGGAGAAAATTCAACGCAGGGATGCTTTGCTGAACATCGATTCGGGAATCGGCGTATCGAACCGGATGTCGTTGATAATAAACTCTGTTCCGGCCCCGGTTTTCAGCATATCCTTGTAAACCATTTTTGTTGGAAACCAGCGTCCATCAATCTTTTTAACCTCACTTAAAAATATCTGTTTCAGGAGTTTGCCTGATTTTGCGTACCACTCTTCCTTCAAGGGGATATTTCTTTCCTGATCGATCCACATCTTGCGCATAAAATAAGCGGCATCCGCTGCCTTGGCCCGGAGTTCAAGTACCCAGCAGGGCCGGTCGCCGATTTGATCCGGACCCACGACCACCGCGTTGTACACATCGGTCAGCTTACGGTCGTCCATCATATCTTCATACGACAGGTCAGATCCCATAACCGACTGACGGAGCATGTGGCCTGAAATCTGAATGATACGGTCGGCCGACGGGGCAAACATCCAAAGCTGGTCGCCCAGTTTAAGCATTTTTGTTCCCTTGTCACGGGCTGGTGAAAGATATTCGGTGAACGACTTTTCGACTCCTTCGGTCCAGGTTTTCATCTCCATGGTGCGCGCGCCGCGTTCCCCGTGAATAATCATGGTTGAAGTCATCGTCCGGCTCTTTGAGGCCATGTTCCGGTCGATCTGTTCGATAATTTTGCCGGCTGACGGACCCTGGGCCATCAGATGGGCGGGTAACCATGCGGATAATATCAGTAGTTTTTTCATTATTCAAGTTCTTTAAACAGTTGAGCGGTTCTGCGTTTGAAGATTCCCAGCCCGGCCAAAGAGGTTCCGATAACCGTAGCGAAGAGTCCGGGAATAAACCCAATATAAAATGCTGCTGGCGTGACCTCAGTCCTGTATACTGCCGGAAGCATCATCGAAGCATTTTTGATGAATCCGGATATATCGAGACCATGATTCTGAAGCCAGAACGATACCGAAAGTCCTAACGCCAAACCGATGATCGATCCTAAAAGTCCGATCAGTACAGATTCCCAGATGAGCGAACGATACACATGTCCTTTTGATTCTCCCATGGCCAGTCGTACCCCAACCTCACCATACCGGCGCAAACCACCGAGCAAGCCGGCATTCCAAAGTACCAGCGACATGGCCATTACGAAGATGGCAATCACCAAAACCGACACCATATCCATATAATCGACCATGCTACTCAGTCCGTTTTGGTTCCGGAGGCTGACCATCACCGGAGCATAGGGGTTTTTCAGATCGGAGTTTGCCATAAACCGGGCAACATTACTGTCGGCCTGAGCCCTGTTATATTTGCCGGTTTTGAAATATCCGAGGATCTCCCCGGCAGCTCCCGGCATATCGAGTGCGATCTGAACATCACGGATATCGGCAATGATCGCCCCCCGGTCGAGCACGCTGGTTCCGAAATTCACCGTACCGGCCACTCTGAAATTATAAACCGTCATGCTTCCATACATGGTTGAGCCTAACAGCGTAATCTGATCACCCGGAACTACTTTCAATTTCTCGGCAAACTGGTTGCTGATCAACACTTCACCAGCTGTTGACGGAAGTGTTCCATTAACCAGTGATTTTTTGATGTTCATCCGTTCAATCTCATCCTGATTGCCTGACAACAGGTCAATCCCCCATCCTGCTGCGGGTCCCTGCGACCGGGTTTCGCCATTTTCATCCGGAGCATCGATCAGTCCGCCGAACCTTATCCTTTGCACCCAATCCATATCCGGATAAGCACTTTTTAAAGAGTCGGTCAGCCGGTCGGTCTCCACGAGCGCCAGATCGTTGGGGGTTTGGTCAATCCGTCCGGCATACTCCTGGGTCATCACTTTCACGTGGCCGGTAGAAAAGTTCGCATTGAAAGAGATCATATCCCCGATCACTCCGGTCATCCAGCACTGGAGGAAGGTGGTCAGAAATACTCCCGTAACCACCACAATGACTGGAAGCAGGCTTCGCTGCCGGTCTCTCAGTAAACCCTTGAAAATAAATCTGATCATTGTATTCTTCCCTTTATGGCTTCGGTGGGGTTCATTTTGGATATCCGGCGGGCCGGTAAATAGCTTACAATCGTTGCAGTCAGCATTACTACAACTACCGTCATGATGATCAATCCGATACCATAAACGGGAAAAATACGGGCTCCCACGGCCATCCCCATGGTATCGGTAGCTTGTGGCATTGGAATACCATTTCGGGCCTGTGCGGCCAGTAAGGGTATTCCATAAATTGCAGCCAAAGCTGCGGCAAGAACCCCGTTCATGGCGCCCTCAAACGTGAACAGGGCGACCACCTGTGTTCGGGTCATTCCCAGTGCAATTTCGGTTCCGATTTCCCGCTGACGCCTGAAGATCGAAAGAACCTGAGTGTCGAATATCGCGAGCATGGCCAGCAACAGCAAAATCACGTACATCACGGCGCTGGATATCGATTTAGATTTAATCACTTTATCGATATCTGCGGTGAGTGCTTTGAGGTCCATCGATGCCCAGCCCGCTGAGTGGAGCGACGGCCACTCCTGCTCTCCCCGGATGATCAGGGTAGCTTCACCCGGCAACTGCAACATCGATTGCAGACGCGACAGGGGTATCCAGATCTGGCCAACGTCAACCGTTGGAACATTTGTATCGAAAATCGCGGTAATCCTGACCTCTTCAGCATCAAACGTTCCATTGCGATCGCGCCAGCCCAGGGTTATCAAATCCCCGACCTTAATCTTGTTTGACTGGGCCATTCGTTTACCGATAAT
>JAQWAJ010000232.1 GCA_028707745.1 Bacteroidales bacterium
GGGCTGCGCTGCTGAATGACAAGAATATTCGGCTTGTTGACCTTGCCGGCAAAGAGCAGTGGGTATTCCCATACAATGTGGATGCCCAAGGAAATAAGAGCATGGTTGTCGGGCCATACAACCAGGAGCACGTCGATCTGGTTACCGCAATCAGGACCAATAAGCCGATCAACGAAGCCGAAAGCTGTGCCATTTCAACAATGGCCGGAATCATGGGCCGGATATCCGCCTATACCGGTAAAGAAGTTACGTATGAAGAAATGATGAACTCCGATCTGAATGTAGGACCGAAAGTATATGTTTTGGGTCCGGTTGATGGGGTGTCGAAAACTGTTCCTGTTCCGGGTGAAGCGTTTGTAGGATAAGCCTGTCAATTCTATGAATCAGAATAAAAACAGTCGAAGGGGATTTATCCAAAAAGCTGCGGTTGCCATGGCTGCAACGATTGCTGCCCCTGCCATCCTGAAAGCTCAGGATCAAAATACGATTCAGAATGTACCCGCCACTGAAGGGCCTTTCAGGCTGAAGTATGCTCCATCGATCCGGATGTTTAAATCTACGGTTGGAAGTGATGACCTGATAGATAATATCCGGTTTTGTTACGATCAGGGATTTCGGGCCGTTTTTGATAACGGGTTGATGGATCGGCCGGTGGAGGATCAGGCGAAGATTGCTGCCGAACTCGCCAGGCTGGGTATGGAAATGGGGCCGTTTGTATTGTATGCCGATTTTACGGTGACCTCTTTTGTGACCAACGATCCTGATAAACGGGCCATGCTGCTCGACAAAATGAGACAGGGAGTGGAGGTAGCCAAGAGGACCCAGGCAAAATGGGCGCTGGTCGTTCCCGGAAGGTATGACGAAAGTTTGCATTGGGATTATCAGACCGCCAATGTGGTGGATAATCTCCGTTATTATGCCGAGATATTTGAACCGGCAGGATTGACGATGGTTCTCGAACCATTGAATACCCTGCACGATCATCCCGGGTTATTCCTGAACGAGATGCCTCAGGCTTACCAAATCTGCCGGGCGGTAAACAGCCCATCTATCAAGATCGTTGACGATATCTATCATCAGCAGATCACTGAAGGCAATCTGATTCCGAACATTGATGCCTGCTACAATGAGATCGGCGCTTTCCACCTGGGAGATAATCCCGGCAGGAATGAGCCCACCTCGGGTGAAATCAATTTTAAGAACATCTTCAAATATCTGTTTGAAAAAGGTTACCAAGGAACATTATGCATGGAACACGGAAAATCCCTCTCCGGTAAGGAGGGTGATGCCCGGGTGATCGCTGCATACCGCGAAATGGACGCTTTCTAGCAAAGTTTATTTTCGCTGGGCTTCCTTGATGATTTCTTCACCGATACCGATTTTGTAGCCTGACGACAGATAAGTAACATTACTTTCATTATTGATCATAATGACAACCGGGAACTGCCCAGAGAGGCTCTTCCCGGTTTCTTTTTCCAGTTCGGTGAGTGAAGTGAGATCCGGGATGGTGAGAAAACGGGTTGCAGATGGTAGGTTTTTCCAGGTTGCAGCAGTGAATCCGGCAGGCAGTTTATTCTCCGGAATGAGGAACACGAACGGGCAGCCAAGCTTATCCAGTTCGTTTTTGAGTAATCCGAGATCCTGAAAAATATGCTTCGACGGTTCCTTATCCGGGTCAACCCAGCCTATCACAGTGGTTCCGTTGGCAAGTGTCTGTTTCCAATCGAACGAATTCCGGTCGATTGGGTTCACCGGCCACACGGCATTCAGTTTTGCAATAGTTTCAGGAGCCTGGGCAGATTTTCGCAAAGAGATCATCATTTCTTTGGTTTCCCCACCCTTCAATTCGAAGAATGACAGGCTGGCCAAGACTTTCCCTCCCGGCATCCGGTTTCCGGTAACCAGCAGATAATGCCCCTGAGGTAATGTTAACGGGCCAGCCAGAGGGTCGCCAAAATTATCGTAACCATAAGCCAGTGTGTTGTATTTTCCCCCGGCAAACCGGGCGAGTGTATAATGTGTTTCATATTGTGGCTGTACCGGGTTAGCCGGATCGCTCTTCAGAATCAGAGTGGCATTGGTTTGAGCAGTGACGCCTGAATTCCCGAAATCAGCCAGGTTCCATTGATTTCTGAACCAGTATTCTGCTTCGAGGGTACCCGGTTTCAGGCGCGAAGGAATGCCGAAAGTACGGTAACAGGCCACGGTAAAGATTTTGCGGGAGTCTTCATCCGCAACCCTGAGGTTGTATACACCAACCGGTGTCAGCGGGGTGTTGTAATAGTTTTCGGTGGTCACCATTTTGATTTCCTGCCGGATCCAATTGGTCAGATTGGCAGGTTCCTGCCGGACTTCATCGATAAAGGCCGATCCAAACTGTTTGGACAGGAACTCCCGGTAAGCCACGAGCATTTCATTGGCGATGCGGGGGTTGAGGATGGTTGAGGTTAAATTTGAGGTTAGGGACGAGGTTCCCGCTTTCGCGGGAATGACAGAAGAAGGGGCTTTCGCGGGAATAACAGCCCCGGCTTTCGCGGGGGTGACAGAAGAGGGCGCGTTCGTAGGGATAGATGCTGAGCGGAGGTGGTCGAGGAGGATTTTGGCTTTGGTGTCGCGGAGGTCCTTGTCGGAGATGAGGCTGAGGAGTTCCAGGGCAGTTGGCCGCTGCACAGGGTCGGCAGATTTGAGGAAAGCTTCGATTTCTTCGTAATTGCCGCGGCTGCGGGAGATGAATTTCCAGGTTTTATCCGGATCGAGGTTCAGCGCAGCGGCAAAGGCCCGGGCCTGCTCTTCGGTGCGGAAAGTACTCTCATAGGCTCCGCGGATGGAGTCTTCATGCTGAAGCATCCGGTTATTCTTATCGGCACAATCATCCGTTACTACCAGCGGTTCGCGCTGAATCGGCGGTACCAGGTCATATTCCAGATTCAAGGCAGTGTAAGGTTGTTGATCGAGTGTAATAGTCAGGGTATCCGTATCGGCAACGGTTATCTTTTTAAAACCGAAACGATCGTCAGTGCGGGCCCAAACCACCAGATCGCCGAAGCCGGTAAGGAAACTGCATTGGCCTTTTTCATCGGCCTTTTTTACGGAAATAGGGTAAAACTCGGCATAATTATAGAGCTGAAACTCTACGGTGGCATTCTTTTCGGGGTTTGCGTCAGTGTTGATTACCTGTACATGAATCTCCTTGGTTGGAGCATAGGTAGATAGCGTGTTGAGCAGGGCATAATTGGTTTCGCGGTTTTCGGCCCGTTCCCCACCCTGATAATCGCCGAACGCCTTGGTATGAATCAGCATGGCCCGGCGGGCGGGTTCGGTAAACCATCCACGATCCGGAATACAATCAGGCTCGCAGGCTCCCAAATAATGCCATTTACCGTCGGCCCAGAATTCCACCCAGGCGTGGTTATCATCTGAATGGGCCCAGCGGGGGGTATATACCTGGCGGGCAGGGATGGCGACTGCACGGAGTGCGGTCACGGTGAAGGTAGATTCCTCGCCGCAACGCCCGTAAGCAGTTTTCAGGGAAGCCAGTGGAGCCGAGGTGCGTCCGTCGCTTCCTTTATAAGTTACTTTCTCATGGCACCAATGGTTCACTTCGAGCGCAGCATCCAGGATCGGCAAGTTTTTTATACGGTCCTTGAGTTCATTGAAGAAAACGATTCGGGCGGTATCGAGATTTTCATTGTTGACCCGGTACGGAAGTACAAAATGGCGGAAAACATCTTCGGGAATTGTTTTCCCCCAAGTAAAAGTATCACGGGCTGCCAGACTCCATCTGACCTGATTAAGAAAGAATTCGCCCTGATAATCAGCCAGATCACTCAGCGGCATATAGGCATAAAGAAACTTTAATCCCTCCTGCTCAGCTTGGGTCAGATTGAGGTTGAATACGTTAAAGAGAGCCGAATCGCGTTTGAGCGCCATTGCTTTCCGTTCGCTGAACTTTTTTTCTACCCTTTGACTATAGGCAGTATCTGAATAAATATGAAATTCTTTCTTCGCACAGGAGGCAAAAAGGGTCAATATGATCAGAAAAGTAAAATACTTAAGGGCAGTCAGGTGTTTCATAGTAGTTTAGTTATATTCAGATAATCAGGATATCAGCACATCATCACATTAGTGAATCAGCTCATGAAATTAATATTTTTTCAGATTTACCTTGTTTATTCATGATCGCTTTCTACTTTTGCTCCCTCAAAGCGAAGTATTATGCAAGCGTTTTCTGCAGTTTATAACTTTTTTTTCTTT
>JAQWAJ010000233.1 GCA_028707745.1 Bacteroidales bacterium
AATTCTCTTCGCCGTTGATCCATCCGGTAGAACAGCGATGTATATCGGTGAACTTACGGTAAACATGGAAGACTCATTGATTATTCCATCTTTCAAAGTCAATGATGAACTGATCCGTGTTAATGATACCCTGATACTGGATGCTTCGGCCTCTTGTCATCTGAAATATCCTTCGCATCAGTTGGATTATTCCTGGTTGCTACCCGACAGGCTCGAATGGTCTTTACCCGATACAAGCAGAATCAGAATATCAATTCCCGGGCATACCGGATCAACATATATTGGCTTGAAGGTGATTGACCATGAAACAGGATTGTTCAACAGCATTACTAAAAAGTTCTATGTGGCCAGCGAGAATTTCCCGCCTAAAGCTAAAATCCTGGCTGGCTCAAGATTTGGTAATACGCTGACAAAATTTTACTTTGATTCCTGGGCGACTTTGGATGATATCCAGGGACCGAGCACGCTGGATGTCCGTTGGGATTTCGATGGAGATGGGGTTTGGGACACCTCGTTCAGCAAGGAAAAGATTGTTTTCCATCAGTATGAATTACCGGGAGAGTATTACGTCATTTTGCAGGCCAGAGATGACGAGGGATTAATGTCTGTTGATCAATACAAGGTTTATGTTTCTGGTAATACCAATCAAACCGGATACATCAAGGACAAACGAGACGGGCAGTTTTATGGGACCGTAAAACTCGGTAACCAATAGTGGATGTCCCAGAACCTGAATTTTGTTGTGCCAATCGACCGTGAGCTTGCCGTTTACCAATGGCTTTGCCCGCATGCTCAAACCCCTTATGAACAAAGCGAATGGTGCGACCAGGTCGGTAAGATGTACCGCATTAATGCGGTGGTTGAGAATCCGACAGACGATGAGCTGACACCTATCTGCCCTGAAGGGTGGAGACTTCCTGCGAAGGAGGATTGGAAAACTCTGTTTGCCTCCGTCGGCGGGGAACAGAATGCCCGGGAACTGAGATATGGAGGCAAGTCCGACTTCAATGCGCTCGACCTGGGATATATTAGTTATTATTTTGTACCAGATCCAGAGAAATTCTGGATAATAAAAGATACCATTTTTGAGCACAAGGAAACTTATAAAAGTTCATGGTTTTTCTCAACTACTGAGCCTTATGACCCAAACCATACGAGAGCGGATATCTGGCAATGGAACACTAACAAGGCCGGAGAAGTGTGGGCCGGTTATGGGTCGTTAAACCTTTACATGCCGGTACGGTGCGTGAAAGAGGATTAAAGTATGTCAAATCTGCCAGTGACAAATCCTCTGATTTTATCGTATTGTTCTGAAAGTTCAAGTGCTTTAACAGAAAGTTGATTCAATCCTTCAACTAACTCTCCGATTAGATGAGGGTAATCATGTGTAATCAGGTTCCGGACTTCTCGCATGGCGATCCATTTTTCTGAAGAATCAATGATTTTGAGCTGTTCAAGCCGGTTAAGAATATCTATAAATGGCTGATTCGAATAATCTTCTTCCAGTGCTAATAATATATGGGGAAATAGCTTTTGCCCAAGAAGATCCTGTAACTTGAGGAACCGGAGAATAAGTTGATCTGTATAACTGATCTGATCCTCACTTAACTCAATAAATATCGCTTTTGACAACGGAAAATGAGAAGAAAGTTTCTTGAGTGCTGATTTCATCCGGATATTATGTGCATCACATGCAGCAATCAAATTCCTGATTTTATCGGCATTTTCTTCGTTTATCATAACCTTATACGGGTATTATCCAGGGAGTTTTTAAAGGAAGGTTGATCAATCAGCTGGTTTTGATAAACCAAATCAATTTTCTGATCGCCCAAGGCCAGTTTCAGATTGACCAGATACTTGATTTTATTTTCTAATGTAGTTAGCTGAATATTGTTTGTTTCTATGATCAGGTCGATGTCTCCACCCTTCTTCTCGTCATTGGTTCTGGATCCGAATAAATAGATTTTTGCATCCTGGCCAAAAATCCCTTGACCAATGGATTTGATTTTTTCTATTTGTACTTTACTGAGCCGCATACGATTTAGATGGAATTCAAAGATAGCAAATTTGCTGCTATCGTTTTTAATATCTTCCGTAATACAGTTCGAGACCTTCATGTTAGATAACTCTTGCTGCTCGTCTTTACATTTTCTACCTTTGACAAAAAGCGGCTTATGCGCATACTGATTGTTGAAGACGAGATGAAAGTCGTTGATTTCCTGAAAATGGGGCTCGGCGAGGCGGGTTATGATGTGGAGGCTGCCTTCGACGGGCAGATGGGCTACAAGCTGGCTGCCAACAGCCATTTCGATCTGATCATTCTGGATGTTATTTTGCCGGTGATGAATGGTTTTGAGGTGTGCCGGAAGATCCGCGAGAAAAATGTGGATGTGCCGGTCTTAATGCTCACCGCCCTGGGAACCACCGAAGATAAGCTTGATGGGTTCAACGCCGGGGCCGACGATTATCTGGTTAAACCATTTGAATTCGCCGAACTGATTGCCCGGATCAAAGCGCTCTCCAAACGCTCCTCCGCTGGTTTTATGGCCGGATCATTTCTGAAAGTGGCTGATCTGGAACTCGATATGCATAAGAAAGTTGCACAGAGAGGCAAAACCACCATTGAGCTTACCGCCAAGGAATATGCCCTGCTCGAATACTTGATGAGAAACAAGGGGCGCGTGGTCTCCCGCTCGGAGATTGCCGAAAAAGTGTGGGAAATATCTTTCGATACCGGTACCAATATCGTGGATGTGTACATCAATCTGCTCCGGAAAAAGATCGATAAGAACTTTGAGCAAAAACTGATTCAAACCCGAATCGGATTAGGTTACAGCATAGATTCTGATTAAATGGAAATCCGGACTAAGTTAGGCCTTCAGTTTACCGTGATCGTGGCGGTGATCCAAATGATGCTCTCCATGGCCATTCTGATTTCGTTTGCCCGGTCGAGGGTCGACGACCTGTATGACCGTTTTGAACTTAAAGCCAAGAGCGTGGGTCAGGTGCTGATGGAAGATGAGGGGATCACTGCCGAGAAAATAAAAAAGATTGATCAGAACAATCCGCTGAGCTTGCCGAACGAAAAAGTTGTCATTTACAATCATCTCGATAAGATCATCTTCAGCAATGATGAGAATCATGATATCAATATCACGCCCGAGATGATTGCATCGGTCAGGGTGAATAACCGCGCCCGGAGCCGGGTCGGACAACATGAACTCCTAGGAAGGTTGTTTATCAGCGGAAAGGATCAGATGGTGGTTTTTGTTGCAGCCGTTGATGTGTATGGCATTCAAAAGCTGGCCATCCTGCGGTTCATCCTCCTGATTGTGTTTGTGGTGGGATTGGTGATCGTTTATGTGGCCGGCCGGATGTTTGCGGGCAGGGCGGTGCAACCGATCCTGAAAGTAATGGAACAGGTTGACCGCATCGAAATTACCAACCTGCATGCAAGGCTCGATGAAGGTCCCAGCAAAGATGAAATTGCCAGGTTGTCAGCAACTTTCAATAAGCTCCTCGAACGACTCGAAACCTCCTTCAAGATGCAGAAAAGCTTCATCGCCAATGCATCCCATGAACTGAACACCCCATTGACGGTCATTACCGGGCAACTGGAAGTCGTGCTGATGAAGGACCGATCGAATGAGGAGTATCAGGAAACCATCAGCAATGTTTTGAATGAAATACGGAACCTTAACCAACTGTCGAAAAAACTGCTGCTACTTGCCCAAGCCAGTGCCGACCTGACCAGCACAAATTTTGCCCTGGTCAGAATCGACGACCTTTTGTGGCAGGTGAGAAGTGAAATGGTGTCGCGGTTTCCTGAATTTTCAGTGGTAGTGGACCTGGATGAAAATCTTGACGACGAAGATCAGCTGACCGTTTTGGGTAATGAGCTGTTATTGAAAACCGCCATTACCAATATCATCGAAAACGGATGCAAATACTCCGGCAACCATCAGGTAACTGTCGGGTTGTCCAAAGACGAAGAGGGCCTGGTCGTTCATTTCGTCGATAAGGGAATTGGCATACCGGAGGATGAACTGCCTATGATTTTTCAGCCGTTTTACCGGAGCCAGGCAGCCAAAATCAGCGGTGGACATGGAATCGGTTTATCACTTGCCGACAAGGTGATCACCCTTCACCGGGGTACCCTTTCGGTTAATTCAACGGTAGGAAAAGGATCCGATTTTATGATCTGTTTGCCTTTCGCCAAGAGCATTCAACACGCGGAGAATGTTTAAGATCA
>JAQWAJ010000234.1 GCA_028707745.1 Bacteroidales bacterium
ACGGAAAACTTCTCGTTCCTTTTGTTTTGGCAATATAATCACCAACCTCGATTGGTTTCATATTTCGGTCACCAACCAGCTTCTCTTTCAGAACATAAGGAGGAAATTTCACTTTCAGCGTGTTGCCATTGGTTCCGTACAGATACAACCCCGGGTAATCTTCCAGGTCTGCCTCGGTGACCAGTACGCTGATTCCATCCTGGCGATCGACCATAAGAGGCACCGATGAAAGCGTATCCGGGCCCACCTTTGAAAGAAGCATATACTGATAAGCTCTTTCACTATGGGTAAACATCGACTTATCAGTTGGAATAAAAAGATTTTCATCGGCTGGAAAAGTAAAAGAAGCCTGTTCCGACTTAACGGTCATATCTCCTTTTACAGTGGTTTTGATCCGATAGGCCACACCGTCGTCATAAGCCCTGAATACCAAGCTAAAAGGATCTTTAAAGATGATTTCCATCTCATTATATTGATCCTTGATCTGTTTACGTTTTTGTTGAACAGCTGGCGTGATCATTCCATTTACAGTTCTGCGGTCGACTTTTTTTACTTTCGGTAATGTTCCAAAGTTTTTACCATCAACCGTTTGCATGCTGATGGGCCCCAGAGCCGACATCTCCTTATCGAGATAAAAACAGGTGGCCGTAACACCGGTCGCTTTATCGACTTTCACCACCATTTTGGCCTTCCCTCCGGGGGAAACCAAAACATATTCCTGCGCAATTGTCACTGCCACAGTTAATGCCAGAATTCCTAAAAACGCAATTAACCTTCTCATTATCAGTAAATTTTAATTTATGTTATCCATTTTTCAGATCGCCTTCACCCAGATGAAATCAAGACCCACCGGACCCGGCTTGTCTCCGGCCGGCTTAATCTTCAGTATATGAACACCTTCAGTCAGGTCAAACCTACCCAATGATATATTTCGTGCCACACTTCTGTATGAAGTTGACAAATCTATAATAAGATCTCCATTAATTTTAAGAGGTTTGTCATCCAGCAGCAACTCCATTTTTCCGCCGCCGGCCATTCGCGCAACAGTCAGATTAAAAACGAATTGGCCCGATTTGGTCACCGGGATGAAAGCTACCAGGGCTTCATTTTTTGATTCGGGTTTCCAGAGAACCATCTGTTTGACGGACCAGATGGGGTCCTGAACAAGCTCAATATTTTGTGGTTTCGAAAGAATGTTTTCGATCTGATAGAAAATTGAGTTTGATGAAGCTCCGGCCGGTTCAGGCCACCAGTCAACTGGTAGCTCCAGATGCCGCACATCGGATTTGGTGATCGCCAGATGATCGTCGTGTGCTCCCGGTACCGCGTAAGCGTAAATCATTCTGGCATAGGAAAAATGCTCGACCTTGCGGTGACTCAGCAATTCCATATAAAAGTCGAAACTTTTGGTAAAAGGGATATTGTCAAGGATATGCCAGCGGTAATTGGTCACAAAACCCCGGTTGGCCGGCCCGTCATTCCGGGGTTGGCCACAGTAGCCATAATCGAAAAGTTCCTCTTCAGACCAGGCATAGTTATAATAATCTTCAGATCCTGTACCGATAAACGACGGTTTCAGATTGTCGTCGGTAAAGATTTTCTCATCCCCTTCGCCCCACCAGTTGCCAGATGAAGAAGGGACGGAAGTCGGATTCAGCAGGTAACAGGCGGCGCCAACCATTTTTCCCTTTCCCCGGATCATCAGGTACGGAATATCCTTAACCTGTTTGGGATCGGCCAGCAGTTCATGGTCAACCCGCCAACGTGCCCTGAAATGCATGCTGATACCGTCTTTCCATTCACAGGGTTCCGAAACGATCTTGGTTACCACCGTAACCTCCTGGTCCCCCATATTTTCCAGCACAACTTCAGCCGAATCCCTGAATGGCATATAATAGCGGCAAATCATCCGGCCATCGTTGAGCACGGTGAATGGCAGTGATTCAAAAGGATTCAATCCGGGGGCTGCTCCAAAAAAATCTCCAACCGGCGACTGTACCTGTCCCCAGGGAGAGCCATCAAACCGGATTTCCAGGACCGTCTGCCGCAATGCCTTTTCCAGATTCTGAGCGGTCACAAAAACAGCCAACCTTTTAATAGCAGCACTTCCCATTACAGATTTAACCACCTTTTTCTCACCCGGTTTTAGCCAGACCGTCTCATAAGCTGCATCGAACAAAACGGTATCCAGATATTTAAACGGTTCAGCTAGAACTGCTGCCACCTTATCCAGCCTGTTAATATTCTCCTTTATATCATTAACTGAAAATGATTTAACCTTTGTTCCCTGATCGTACAACCGCATCTGCACGTGATAAAAATGCAGGTCCCCGATTTTCCCTTTCCACACCATCCGGCAGCCTTTTTCAAAAGGTAACGGGTAGTAAGAGGCCATATTCTGATTGAGAGTTCCGGTCCATTCCTTTCGGGGTTCCTCTTTCAGAAAAGCCTCGTAGGTATGCAAAAAGAATGGTTGGGCAGGGCCATCATAGATCGGATCCTTTTTCTGATCCAACCAAACCGTCAGGTTTCCGTCGATCTCAGCGGTCCATAACCGAACGATTGCTCCCGGGCCCTTGACATCACAGATCAGGTACTCCCCTATCCCATTGGCATCGGGTGTTTTAATGACTTTAAGGAAACCGGGTAATTGCTCACCACCGAATCCATCATCATTGGCAAACCATCCAGGTTGATCCGGACTCACCGTATGCCTGTCGTACGATGAAAACTGCACACTTTGGTATCCCGGATCGGGAAATTCAGCCAGTTTTTGAAAATTCACAAGCTCATCGATCAGTGACCCTGTTGTAACAACCTGTCCGATTGATAGTTGAAAGGACATTATGGCGATTACAAAAATTAATGATTTATGTAAGGTTCTCATAAGTTACTGTTTTGTAAATTCGTCAGCTTTCGTGCATTGTGAAAATAAGATTTTTAACCAAAACGTATACAAAACACATAACAATTAGAAGAATGAAACAAATCCACCAAACGAGGGTCCCTGTCTTGTTAATGGCTATGGCTTTACTGATCAATCCATTATGGGTTTCAGGCCAGGACAAGAAACAGAAACAAAAACCGGCACCGGAACCAGCTACACAGGAATTCCAGTTTACCGTTATTAAACAGATCCAGGCCACTTCTCCGAAAAGCCAGGCCTCAACATCAACCTGCTGGTGTTTTTCCACCAATTCAATGGTTGAAAGTGAAGTGATGCGTCTTGGAAAACCAGAAGTTGGTCTCTCTGAGATGTTTACTGTACACAATGCGTACCTGGATAAAGCCAGTCAGTACGTTAAATTCCATGGCACAACCAATTTCGCTGAAGGCGGTGAACAGCACGATGTGCTCAATTCAATCAAGAAATACGGGATCGTACCCCGGGACGTATATCCCGGCCTGAACTACGGCGAAAAAACACATAAACACGGCGAATTCTTTCAGGCTATGAACGGAATCGTTCAGAATGTCGTAAAAAATCCCAACGGAAAGGTCAGTCCGGTTTGGCTGAATGGCATTAACGGAATACTGGATGCTTATCTGGGTGAGCGGCCTGCTTCCTTCACCTATGATGGCAAAACATTTACCCCTTCGGAGTTTGCCAAATATCTGGGTATTAATCCCGATGATTATATCGAGTTCACCTCCTATACCCATCATCCGTTTTATGAGAAATGTGTTCTTGAAATACCCGATAACTGGGCTCAGCAAGGATTATACAATGTTCCCATCGACGAGTTGATGGAGATTATCGATTACTCTCTGGATAAAGGGATCTCGATTGCCTGGGGGGCAGATATTTCCGACTTAGGCTGGGCAGATGGTGTTGGCCGGATCATGGCTGAGGGTGCCAGTGTAAAAGATCCTCAGGCAGCTGAAAAAGTTGTTTCGCAGGATGATCGCCAGTATATGTTTGATTCTTACCAGCTGACTGATGATCATGGCATGCATCTCATGGGTATCGCAAAAGATCAGTTCGGCAACAAGTTCTATATGGAGAAAAATTCATGGGGAGAAGGAGGCAAATACAAAGGATACTCCTATATGTCAGTTCCTTTCATGCGGATGCGCACTATGTCAATTCTGTTGCATAAAGATGGTGTTCCTCCTGTGATTGCAAAAAAGATCGGTTTAAAATAAAAATCAGCCAGTCATGAAAAAATATAAATATCTGAATCCCGGTGTTGTTCTGATAGCATCGCTGATGATGTTACCTTCAACGGCAGAAGCAA
>JAQWAJ010000001.1 GCA_028707745.1 Bacteroidales bacterium
TTCTCTTCCTGAAAAAGGATGTTCATCCATTTGATTTTATTTTTGCCGATCCCCCGTACGATCATCCTCAGCTTATCAATCTACCTTCTCTGGTTATTGGCAAAAACAAACTTCTGCCTGAGGGTTTTTTCATTCTCGAGCACGGTCCGGATAAATCCTTTAAGGAATCCCCCGGATTTATTGAAGAACGCCATTACGGTAAGGTACACTTTTCATTTTTCAGGGATTAACAACTTTTAACTATTGAGGCATGAGTTAACCGGTTACAACCTCTATTTTTGTTAGGGTTGATCCTGATTACTATGAAACGTCTCTCCCTGTTTTTCCTTTGTCTTTCCATTCTCCACCTACTTCTGCCGGCACAGGAACAACCTAAAGATAAAGGGTTGAAAACCATTACCGAAAATGCTCTTCAAGGGCCTTTGGAATTTTTATCCTCCGACTGGATGACCGGGCGTGAAACCGGAACCCAGGGTGAATATATGGCATCCGACTATATTGCCAGTATGTTTAAGATCATGGGGCTGAAGCCGGGCGTAAATACAGGCTTTTTTACCCGAAGCTATTTTCAGAATATCAGTTTCATCCAGATCCGGCCGGGGACCCGTCAGGAGTGCGCAATTATCAGGATGGATCAAGGCAGCCGTCAGCAGTTTAATCTTCATTATTCAACTGATTATAACATTATACCGGGAAGCCAATCTATTGAAAATGAGGGTCAGGTGGTATTTGTCGGATATGGGATTCAGGATAAAAAGCTCAGACATAACGACTTCAAAAACATCGATATAAAAGATAAAATCCTGGTCAGGCTTTTCGGTTACCCAGGATGGAGGTCGCCGGGATCGAAGAATTACAAGCGTTTCACTGTTGATGAACTATCCACGCTGAGATTGATTCAGAAAGAAAAAGACCGCATTGCCCTGGCCGGAGGAGCTGTGGCGATCATTGAAATCAGAAAGGGATCAACTCAGTTTTCAGCAATTCCTGAAAACCTTCCTTTCAGATATAATTCTGACACCTATGAAGGAGATGTACCATTTTCCACCGAAATACCCTACCGTACGCTTCTGCAAGGGACATTTGCACCATCGCTGACCCGGATTACCTTGTCGAAGTCGTCTCTTGACCTGCTGATGAGCGGTTCAGAAATTGATTTCAATGACTATGAAAGCAGAGCGGCTGAAAAGAACATCACGCCTGAAGAGATGCCAACCGACCGATATCTTAAATTCGTCAGTGCAGTTGAAACACGCACCATCAGGGGAAGAAATGTCATTGGAATGATTGAAGGAAAGAATCCGAACAGCTGTATGGTAATCGGTGCACACTATGACCATGAAGGAAAGACCAACGGATTTATCTATAACGGGTCGGATGACAATGCCTCGGGGACTGTCGGTATTCTGACCATTGCCCGTGCCATGATGGAGACCGGTGAAAAGCCTGATATCTCGCTGGTTTTTTGTGCCTGGACAGCTGAAGAAAAAGGACTCCTTGGTTCGAAGTATTATGGGGAGCATCCGGTGATCGATGACATTAAGTGTTATATGAATTATGACATGATCAGTCGGACTGATCCTGAAGATTCCACCGGCATGCAGTGTGATTACACCTATTCATCAGGATTGCCCTGTTTAAAGGATCTGACCGAAAAACACCTCAAAGATTACGGAATACGGCTCAATCCGGCTTATCACGCCGCTACCCGGCCTGAAGGGGGATCTGATTTTGTAACATTTTCAAAGAAGGGCATTCCAATCTTCCTGATACATGGAAAATTCACACCCGATTATCATCAGTTCACCGATCATGCTGAAAAAGCAGTAATGCCGTATATGACTGAAATCGTCAAACTGGGATATCTGAATATATATGAACTCGCTCACAGAAATTGGTAAACAAATAACTCAACTATGAAAAAACAGATTCGTTTTATCTTATTGGCTGGAGTGTTGCTTGGCTTTGCACTGCCGCAATATGCCCAGGAGAGCGCCAGAGACAAAGGCTATCAGTCAATCACTAAAGAAGTTCTTCAGGGCCAGCTGGAATTTCTTGCCTCTGACTGGACCGAAGGCCGTGAAACAGGAACCAAAGGTGAATATATGGCAGGTGATTATATCGCCAGTCTATTCAAAATGTACGGCTTAACGCCTGGTGGTGATCTGGAACCCATGCGGCTTGACCGCAGACCCAGGACCAGTGGCGGTGGAGCCCCACAACGTCTGGAACCTAAAAGGACCTATTTTCAGAATATCAATTTTATCGAATCGTCACCGGGAGCAACTCAGGAGATGAGTATCATTACTAAAAACGGTGCTGGATCTAGATCCGTTGATTTTGAATATCAGACTGATTTTTCGGTAAATGCAGGTCAGGTAGGCACCGAAATGGAGGTTCCGATTGTATTTGTAGGTTACGGTTTGGTCGATGAAAAGAACGGTTATGATGATTTCAAAGGGGTTGATGTTAAAGGCAAGTTTGTGATCAAACTAAACGGATTTCCGGGATCAAAGGATGTCAATTCCAAAGCTTACGCAAAATTCAAACCCAAGATGGATCCGAATGATCAGAGTGGCCGCAGACAATTTGGTCCCGGAGGACCTGGTGGATGGAGCCGCTATGCCTGGGCGAATCAAAGAGGGATCGTAGGTGTCGTTGAATACCGGCCAGGATTTGACCCAACCTCACAGTGGGCTAAAAATGTGCCTTTCCGCTACAACTCCGCAACTTACGAAGGTGATGTTCCCCAGCCCCGAAATCAGAAATCTTACTCAATCATGGGTGATTCTCTTAAAAACGATGCTATGTCGATCACGATTACTGAAAGGGTAATGAATGAGATTATCAACGGTTTGGGAATTGATTTTGCCGCAATTGAAAAACAAATTGCAGAAACCGGCAAGCCAGCTTCACGCGAACTGACCGGAAAGTTGATCCGCATTAAGACTACTGTTGAATCGCGCATTGTCAGGGGTCGGAATGTAGTCGGTGTCATTGAAGGCAAAAACAAAGACGAGATCATCGTGATTGGCGGGCATTACGACCATCAGGGAAAACAGAACGGGTTCATTTTCAATGGAGCCGATGACAACGGTTCAGGAACCGTTGGGGTGATGACTGTTGCAAAAGCCATTAAAGAATCCGGAATCGTTCCGGAAAAAACGCTGGTTTTCTGCGCCTGGACCGGTGAAGAAAAAAACTTGCTTGGATCGAAATATTTCGCCAATCATCCATACAAAGAGAAGATGCTTTGCTACCTAAATTACGACATGATATCGAGAAACAGCACCGGCGAGGATCAGGACAATAAAATTGAAATGACCTTTTCAAAAAAATTCACGGTATCTAAAGAATTGATCGAAAAGTTCAATAAAGAGATGAATATGGGGCTGGAAATCGATTTCCAGGGAGACTCAGAACAGCCTGGAGGGGGAAGCGACCATGCTCCATTTGCTCAAAAGGGTGTACCTATCTATTATTTTATGGCAGGAATGCCGCCGGAATATCACAAATTCGGCGACCACGTTGAACTCGTTAACTGGGATAAGATGTTAAAAATCGTTCAGCTGGGTTATCTGAGTATTTTCGAATTGGCCCAGATGTCGTGGAATTAGTCGACAAAGTACAGTAGATTAATTATTTGTTTGTATAGCTGCCGGTGAAAGCCGGCAGCTTTTTTTTTATGTCTGCAACAAAATTTGTCGCTAATTGTATTAAGTCCAAATAAAAAGTAAAAGATGAGAATATTTCAAGCATCAGGAATATCACTTTTGATTGCTCTGGGAATCGCCTTTAGCAGTTGCTCCATACAGGAGGGAATGCCGAAAGATTCGATTACCACTGACACCATCAGAATTGAAGAAACCGGAAACAGTTTGTCGCTCCGGATTGATTTTGCAAAGGGCGAAGAACACAATCATCCGACTTTTGCCATCTGGCTGGAGGATATGGACCAGAAGTACATCCGTACCATTTTTGTCACACAATATATTGCAACAGGTATTTATGGTCACGGCCCGATAAAAGAACTCGAATGGGACAACCGTCCGGGTCCGCAAAAGAGACCGGCTACCCTTCCCTATTGGTTGCATAAAAGGTCAGCAGCTCTGAGTGTTCCCTTGTTACCCGACATGAACAATTTGGTACTGGATGGTTATACGGGAGCAACGCCAAAAGGTGATTTTGTGATTGAAACCGTGACCCCTAAAGCATTACCCCGTAAATTCAGGGTGCTGATGGAAATTAACCAGTCGTGGGACTGGAACGAATACTGGACCAACGGTTTATATAACGATGTCGACTACAAGACATCCAGTCAACCATCACTCATTTATGCAGTGAGCATTGATCTTGATCAACCTGAAACCATATACTATCTGAATCCGATTGGTCACGGTCATTTTGCGGGCAAAGA
The DNA here is from genome assembly GCA_028707745.1 of Bacteroidales bacterium. Taxonomy (GTDB): domain Bacteria; phylum Bacteroidota; class Bacteroidia; order Bacteroidales; family UBA12481; genus UBA12481. Next base: position 4,418 of record JAQWAJ010000001.1, read on the forward strand.
CGGAAAGCTATACACCGATTTGCGAACCATGACCACCGCATTAAGAATTATCCATCATGTGAGCGTGGATTTAATAAACACAAAGAAGTAACAACGTGAATACCAATATACTTAAGTACATTTTCATGCTATGCAGCCTGATTCTGCCTATATCCCTTTTTCAGCCGGCAATGGCGCAGAGCTCCGGGCGAATCGAAGGACTGGTGAAAGATGCAAACAACAACGAACCGCTGCCGTTTGTAAACATCATTGTTAAAGGAACTCAGATTGGAACGACGAGTGACCTTGATGGTAAGTTCATTCTGACCGGTTTGGACCCCGGCTTTGTCACTTTGCAGGCTTCATTTGTCGGGTATGAAACCGGATATTCCCCGGAGGTTCAGGTTACGAATGCCAATGTCGCATTCGCTGAAATCAAGCTATCGGCGAAAGAAAAGTTGCTGGGCGAAGTAGTGGTCAAACCCTCGCTGTTCCGAAAGACCGTAGAGAGCCCTGTTTCGTTGCAAAGAATCGGTGTCAGTGAAATTGAGACCAATCCGGGAAGTAACCGGGATATTTCCAAAGTAATCCGGTCGTTTCCGGGCATTGGGTCTGGCGCCAGTTTCCGCAGTGACATTATCGTCCGCGGAGGGGGGCCGAGTGAAAGTCGTTTCTACCTCGACGGGGTAGAAATTCCAAACATCAACCATTTTGCCACCCAGGGAGCTTCCGGCGGGCCGGTTGGGATCATCAATGCCGACTTTCTCACCGGGGTCAATTACTATTCCGGAGCGTTTCCTGCCAACAGAGGGAATGCTTTGAGCGGTGTATTCGAGTTCACACAACTTGACGGAAATCCCGAAAAGTTAAAGTACCGTGGAACCCTCGGTGCATCTGAACTCAGTTTAACTGTCGATGGCCCGATAAACGATAAAACAACTTTGATATTCTCTGTCCGGAGAAGCTATTTGTCAATGCTCTTCGACCTGATCGGGCTTCCGTTTCTACCCACATTCAATGATTATCAGATGAAACTGAAAACCAGGTTTAATCCCAAAAACGAATTATCCATCATCTCCATTGGGGCGCTTGACCAGTTTAAGCTCAATCTGGGAATTAAAAACCCGGATGCCCAACAGGAATATATTCTGGCCAACATACCGGTTAACGAACAGTGGAGCTATGCTATCGGAGGAGTTTATAAACACTACAGCGACAAATCATTCCAAACAATCGTTCTTAGCCGGAACATGCTGAATAATCGAACATACAAGTACCCTGACAATGATGAGAGCAGACCAAAAGTTTTGGATTACACATCACAGGAAATTGAGAATAAGTTCAGATTTGAAAACAGCGCGCGGAAAGGTTCATATAAGTTGGTTTATGGGTTATCCGGAGAATATGTTAAATACAACAATGCGACATCGCAACAGATCTATGCCGACGGAGGCTTGCAAAGCATTAATTATAATACCGATATCAATCTTTTCAAATGGGGATTGTTCGGACAGGCGAGCAAAACTTTCCTCGACAGTCGGTTGACTACTTCTTTGGGGGTAAGGATGGACGCCAACGATTATTCATCCGGTATGAGCAATCCACTCGATCAATTCTCACCCCGGCTTTCAGCCTCCTATTCTTTAACAGAGAAATGGAGTATCAACATGAATACCGGCCGGTATTTTCAATTACCTGCATATACATCACTAGGATATAAGAATAGTGCCGGCGAACTGGTCAATAAGAGTAATAATCTGAAATACATTCAATCAGATCACTTTATTGTCGGCGCACAATATCAGCGAAATGAAAATTTCATCACATCGGTTGAAGGATTTTATAAAACTTACAGCAACTACCCGTTCTCCGTCAGGGACAGTATCAGTCTGGCCTCAAAAGGAGCCGATTTTGGTGTCATCGGAGACGAAGAGGTTACCTCAACCGGTAAAGGACGCGCCTTCGGATTTGAGCTCCTGAACCGCACCAAATTGGAAGAAACGTTGAAGTTAAACATCATTGTTTCCTACACCTTTGTAATTAGTCAGTATAAAGATCTCAGCGGGGATTATTTATCCACTAACTGGGACAACAAGCACATCTTCAACCTGACGGTTTTCAAGGGATTCCGGAAGAACTGGAGTGCCGGTATCAAATGGCGTTTTGTGGGCGGTCAGCCCTATACTCCTTATGATATGCAGTCGTCCTCACTGAAGGAGGCCTGGGATGTCACGGGTCGGGCCTTGCTTGATTATAATGAAATGAACTCATTAAGGCTTGCCTCGTTCCATCAGCTGGACCTTCGTGTGGATAAGCGTTTTTATTTCAATAAATGGTCGTTAATGGCCTATTTCGATATACAGAATGCCTATGGATTTAAAGCCGAGCAGCCTGATTATGTAGTCAGGAAAAAAGATGTAAATGGCAATTACATACTGGTTGACAACGGATTAAGATACCAGCTTCAAAGAATTCCTTCAACAGCAGGTACCGTGTTGCCGACGATTGGGGTTATGATTCAGTTTTAGGGCGAAGGGCGAAGGGCGAAGGGCGAAGGGCATAGGGCATAGGGCTAAGGGCATAGGGCGGGATTCGTGGTATGCGACGAGATCCCGGCGTTCGCCGGGATGACAGGTGCTTTGAGGGAAAATTCGTGAACGCCCCTTTTTCCGGTCTCCGATCTCCGGTCTCCCTCTTTGCCCTTCGCCCTAGGCTCTATGCTATTTCAGCACCTCAGCTATCTTTTCGGCTATCCTGTTGTATCCTTCGGCGTTTGGATGCAAGCCATCGGAAAACAGGGATTCATTAGTTTTACCTTCAGCGGTAAGCAGACCCGATCCTGCATCTTTGTACCGGATGTTCATTTTCCCGGCCAGAAGAGCATATTTAATGTTCAATGCGGCTATACGCTCCTCCATTTTGACTCTCGGATAGAGTCCGAGTAAAAGAATATCCGCTTTTGGCTGACGTGTTTTTATCGCATTGATCAGGAGTTCCATACCCTCCAGAATCTGTTCATCGCTATCGCGGCTCAGGTTGTTTGTCCCGATGCAGATTATAACCCTTTCGGCCTGATATCCTGTAAGTTCATCATGATACACGCGCCACAACACATTTTCGATCATGTCCCAGCCAAACCCGAAATTACGGGTGCCCATAGGTTCCAGCACTCTTTTCCAGGATTCATCACCCTGGTGCTTAGTATGTGCAGGATTTCCTGACCAAAAATGGGTGATGGAATTACCGATAAAGAGGGTACGCGGGGCACTTTCGTTGTTCATTTTCAACAACTTCTGATGCCGTATTTCCCAATCGTAGTTTCCGGGTTCACGTAATTGAGTGCAAGGATGAGTGGTAACACTAACACCAACAGGTTCCTGCAATATTTCGCGGATGATCTTCTCATATGCTAAAGCATACTGTTGCATACCCAAATCCGAAGGATGAGTTCCATCGACCATCGCATCCTGAGAGAGGTTAATATCCTGATTTTCTAACAGATATATATTATTGACTCCTTCTGATTTCAACACGGCAAAAGCCTCATGCTGAATCTGGTTTGCCTCCATATACATTTTTTTCCGTGAAGGGTTGGTCGAACCATTGGTATAACCGGCATGATCGGTCAATAAAACAGGAATCTGTGGATGATCTTTTCTTAGCTGCCTGACAGATTGCAGAATCCGGTCGGTTGTCAGTTTTTTCATATCATCGCCCAGTTCTGCCATATTCGGCATACAATCAAGCACATATAGCCGGGCATCGATTTCGGAGATCAAACTAATCATCTCAGGTTCCAATTTTCCGTTCCCTGAAAATCCCAGGTTGATCAGAGGTCGGTCGAGATTACGTCCGAGGATAGCGGTCCAGGCCATTCCCGGTCTTGACGCGCAACCTCCCTGAGCAATAGAAGTTCCGTAAACAACAACCGGCTTTTCCAATCGCAGAGGAAGTGGTGTAAAGATGGTTCCCTCTGGAACTCCGATTTCCATCCATTTCACTGAATTATAAAGCGGCAGGTACAACCGGTACTCCCGCCCCAGGTTGTGATAACGTTCTTTTGAATCCAGGTTATTGTATTGATAAACAATAGTATCGTTAAACGAGTAATTGGCAGATGACCACAACCAGGTTCCATTACAATCTTTTGAATAAAGATCCACTCCGCTGAAACCGGTTGATGGCATGTGATGCATGTTTAGCCTTCCGCTAACTGTATATCTGACTGTAATTCTCGATGAATTGGAGCGAAAGCGGATAACCAGTCCGGCCGACTGACGCGAGAGGCTCCAGACATCGGGTCTGACTGTTTTTTCGGCTCTTGCGGGTAGCCTGTCATAGAATGATTTAACCTCTTTCGGCCATGCCTGGCCCTCGATTACCGATTCAGTGGAATTTGCAGGGTTCCACCATACTGTTTTCTCAGTTGATTGAGCATTTCCAGAGAGCCCGATTATCAAGGCGCTGAGGTAAATTACCAGGTTTTTATTCAATTTCTTAAATTAAAAGATTCATCTCAAATGGCATCTAGCCAGAAATAGTCCCAAATATTCTTTCCGATGTCACACAGCCAATCGGCAACCAAATCAACAGATGCATGGGAATTCACTTTGTTCTGGTCACCATAGGATTTCAAAAAGACAAATTGATATTTCTCAGCCTTTTCATTCCAGTACCATGCAGAAAACGTCCCGGTACCGGCATCAGCCATGTAAATGCCAGTATCTATAATTTCGCCGTCGCGAAGGCTTTCAATATCCGCATAATACTTATCCATATCTTCTTCTTTAACAGTCAGATAAAGGGTGTCGCACTGAGCAAGATTATATTCAAGGTCACTCCGGCTCATCATCCCGGTTGAATCGGGCATTTTCCAGTTTTTCGGATTATTAAAACCACGTACTTTCCCGTTCCCTTCGATCAGAAATCCTAAATGTTTATATCCCCACGCGTAATTGAAATACTCGTACTGAAAAAGGACCGGATGTTTTTCGGCCTCATGGCATCCGCAGTCTTGTTTTTTACAACTTGCCAGGCCAATAACCGTAATCAGCAGGATTGTGTAAAATATAGAGCGTTTCATTTTGGCTCGTTTAAACATTCATACAAATTTACTCTTTTTTCAGAGTTCTTACGCCGAAAACCGGTCCTGCCATGTGTCCCTTAAAAGCCTCGAATTTCACGGTAATTTTAGATTTCCCCTCGGTCAGATTGTGCTTAACAGGATACTCGATATCGATCCACTGGCCATCTTTAATATTGGTAATGTTTTCAGTAGCAATCACTTCGTTGTTAACCAGGATATTAAAGGTTTTAGCACCGGGAAATCCTCCCCAGTATTCCACCATCAGTATATTTTCATGATCAGATGAGACTTTCATATCGAATGAGAACCAACCGCTTCTGGCTTCGCGGTTTTTGCGATCCTGGAACTCACCCGGAGTGGTCTTTTCGCCCTGGAAGTTGTGATTACGCTCAGGCTGCATTTCGCCAGGCTGCACAAAGTCGATGGTTCTGGATTCGATGACTGTTTTGCGGGCCAGCTCATTTTGATAATCTTCCTGACGTTTATCCCAGGCAGCCTGGGTAAACAGATCCCAGTAAATGCTGTAACGCACATCATGAATTGCGTAGAATGGTTTCAGTTCAACGTCTTTCGGCTTTCCCACTCCATTCATCATAAAAGTATTTACTTTCCCATCCACCGGTTTCAGCCAATCCGAAGGATTTCGCGATTCCGACATGATCACCGGAACAAACATCGGAGAAGCAGCTTCAGGATTGTCGATTGCCCCCAAATCTCCGGCAAGTACCAGTGGGCCATACATTATTGCCACCCGGGAAGAATCATCCGGCATAGGTTCGAGCCTCAGGCTAAATGGGAAACTAACCTCGACCCGGTCGCCATCTTTCCAGGTACGGTAAACGCTTACAAAGCTGGAAGGCTGGCTTTTTACTTTGACTTCCCTGCCATTTACCTTCACGATCATTCCATTTTTTGCCCAGTATGGATATCTGATCTGCAGATTCAGTTTGATGGGTTCTTTACAGGCAAAATCAAGTAAGGTCGATTGTTTATCCGGATATTGGGTTTTCTGGGTCAGTTTCAGTCCTTTTTCAGCCCAGTTCAGTTCCGATGCAATAAACTGTGTCACAAACAATTCCTGATCGTTTGAGTAATAGATGTTCTCTCCGTATTTGGCATGATTTTCCATCCCGGTACCCACGCAGCAGGTAAAATCCTCATAAATCTGATATTCCTTATAGCCGCCCATTTTGAGTGCCAGATTATAGACAACTCTCCCATCTTCAGGATGTTGTGATGACAAAATATGATTAAACAATGCCCTTTCATAGAAGTCAGCCTCTGCCGGGTCGGCATTCCATTCAAAAAGATGCTCAGTCAGTTTCAGCATATTATACACATTGCAGGTTTCAGTAGTTCCCTGGCTAAGTCGGTTACGCAATTGGTCGGGTTTCCCCAGATATTCATTATTGCCGTTACCGCCCGTAACATACGAATGGTGATTAACCACCCGATTCCAGAAAAACTCGGCAGCTTTCCGGTTCACAGTGTCTCCGGTAAGTTCATATCTGCGGGCCATTCCAATCAACTTCGGGATGTTGGTATTGGCATGTTTTCCGGGAAGAATATCAATTCCGGCGGCGAGTGAATCCAAGATCACTTTATGATGAAATTTCTTCGCGTAATCCAGATATTTTTTATCGCCGGTGTCAGCTGACAGGTCTGCTAAAACCTCCATGATTCCTCCCTGTTCGCAACGCATCATTACCTGCATCTGTCCATCAGATAAGCCACTGATTATCATGCCAGTCCAATCACCCAATTTCCGTTCCACCTCCAGCGCTTTTTGGTTTCCGCATAGCTGATATGCATCACGAAGACCAGCCATATCTTTGTGAATGGTATACCACGGAACCCAGATCCCGTTCAGATCGAACCCCTGAGAACGGATATCCCCTTTTGCCACTTCTTCTTCCATGATGCGCTTTCCATCAGGGAAAGCTCCTATAAAGCCATTCTTATTGGCATCCTGAACTATTGCCAGTTCATCCACGATATAATTTACCCTTTCCAGAAATCTTTTATCGCCTGTCGACTGATACATCAAAGCGCAGGCGCTCAGGTAGTGACCCAGCGTATGCCCGGCAATGGTGCCATCTTCCCATCCGTGGTAATGTTCAGCTTTAGGAGTCAGCCCAGCCTCTTTATAGAATTTCGACAGCATTCGGTCGGGCTGATAATCGAGCAGGACTTTCTTATCCAGTTCCATTGCATGTTTGAATGGACCGTCAAGTAGTTTGACTTCATCGAGTCTGAATTTTTTCACCCTGAATGGCACCGCTTCTTTCGTTCCCTGAACCGAGCCGACAGGTGGTGTTGAGCTGCAGGAGACCAGCATCCAGGCGCCTGTGATCAGGCAGATTAATGATAAGATTGGGATGTTCGTGCGTTTCATGAATTTTGGCATTATAATAATTGTAAATATAACACTTATTGACAATACCAAACCTGTTTCGTTGTATGAAAGCAAAAAAGGCCATCAATAATTTGATGACCTTTTCTGCGGGTACGACGAGACTCGAACTCGCGACCTCCGGCGTGACAGGCCGGCATTCTAACCAACTGAACTACATACCCGGTTGAATGAGGTGCAAATGTATAGGTTTTTTTGATTCCTGCAAGGCTCCGTGAAAAAAAAATAAGCTGTTGTTTTTCCCGCCCCAGCCAATCGTAACGCGTTACGCGTGACGCGTAACGATTTTCAGTCTCCGGTCTCCATTGTTACTTCCTCCATTCTTCCATCTCTTTGCTATTACGCAACATATCCTTTACATTATCGATTTCCGGTGATTCTTTTACAGCTTTCCAGTCAAACTTTTCATCCAGCGGGTCGAGGGCTTTTGCCGGGTCAAATACCCTAATATCGACAGGAATAGCTTGATAAGGAGTAAAATCAGGATTTTGGGTAAACAGATCTGACAAATCAGTGGCGCCGGCATCATATTGATTCAGATACGGGATTCCCAGAATATTCCAAAAGGTTTTGAATATACTGCCGAAGCTGTAATGTCCATGAGACACATAGTTCTTTTTGGCATAAGGAGATACCACCATACAAACACTCCGGTGGGCATCAACATGGTCGACTCCACCCTGTGCATCGTCTTCAGTGATCACAATCGCCATATTTTTCCAATAAGGAGTATTGCTTAAAAATTCGACCAACCGGCCTAATGCCAGATCATTATCGCATTCATAGCTTTCCATGAATGGGAAACCCGCATCCGCACGTTCGCCGGCACCATGGTCGTTAGGCAAGATGATCGTCATCACTGAAGGGAAACCGGTGCCTTTCGTCCATTTCTTCTGATAGGTTTTGAGGAACTGGTCGATTCGGTACTGATCGGGTATAGCCATATTAAAGGTGGCATATTCCCTGGAGGTGTTTTCAAAAAGTGGAGCAGGTAAAGGGAAATTTGCCAGGTGCCGGATACCGGTGGTTTTATATTCAGGCTGATAAGCGCCAGGCTCAAACATAATGGAGAATCCGAAATTATAGAACGGGATTTTATGACGGTCGAGATGATCCCACATCGAGCCTGCTTCATTATAATCTTCGGGATAAATGGCCCCTGCTGATCCGGTTATTCCAAGCACACCGGGTGCCTTTGAGGTTTCGCGGTAATCCCGGTTTCCGCCGTAACTGGCCGGAACACTGGTTTCAACCCATTCATTCGGATAGGTATTGACCAGCCAGCGGTGCCCGTCGGCTGAAACATCTGAATCCACGTAAAAATTATCCGACATGGCGTAGCGGTTGGCCAGTGAAAGGTGATTAATCATAATATCCGCCTGATTAACAGATCTTGTTTTCGCTTTATTGGTAAAGGAGACACCGGCTCCAAAGCGGGCCAGGGAGGGTTCCCCGTCGGCAGCCTTCACCTGTCCGAATATCTCATCAAATGTCCGGTTCTCCTTTGAAACAAAGACAATATATTTAATCGGCGATTGTGAAAATCCCGGATATAACGGCACCGGATTATCCTTGCGATTGGCAAATGAAGGATCCGTTGATTTTCTCATCAAAAAATTCATCTCAATAACCTCTTTGGTCATTTTCCTTAATCTCCCGTCTGAAGGAATATCCAGCACTGTAACCGAACCTTTCATCAGACTTCCGATATAGGTTCCTTCGGGGCCTTTTTTAAAATCCGGACCCCCGTTGGGACCGCTTCCATATCCTTTTGCGTTGGTTACGATCAGTTTTTTTCCGTCAGGAGTAACCTGGATTTTTGCCGGAAACCAGCCAACCGGAATGTGACCGACCACCTTCTTTGATGGGATATCAATAACGGCGATTGCATTTATGCCGGATTCTGCAACAAACAGGCGTTTCTGATCAGGAGTAACCGCCAGTCCGAAAGGAATGATTCCCCGAAAACTTCGGAGCCTCTGGTCCAAAATAATCGGGATGGTCTGAAAGACAGTGTCTGTGCGGATATCAAGTACCGAAATATTATCATTATTCCCGTTGCTGACAAATACATAGTCATTGGTTGCCACCAGGGAGTTCGGACTTGAGCCGCCTACTGCCGGGAAATCTTCGAGCATTTCTCCGACGAGGGTACCGGTTTTTGCTTTGGCAATCACTTTGGGGTTAGCCTGGTCACTAATGTCTATTGTCCAAACCGAAAATGATTCCGTTGTATTAGGCTTGCCCAGACCTTTGATATGAACAGAATCATTGTTAATGCCCTCCTCAGATTCCTTGGAGAGATAAGCATAAGCCGGGTACGCAAGGGAGGTTTTCGTGATACTATCCTTATTTGTGCTGGCAATCCGGGTATATTCATACATCCCGACATTAGCCACATAAGCTTTCATTTCATCCGGCGACAGGCACACTCCGAACGGATACCGACCGGTGTTCACCCGGCTCAGCACTTCCATTTTTAACGGATCGATAACCAGCAAAATGAAGTTTATCTGGTCAACTGCATACAGCCTGTCGCCTGCCTTATTGAGCGTCATATCCCCGATATAGCCATGAGAATAATCGCGTTCAGGTGTGACTGTTCCGCACAGGATTGAGCCTTTTTCCTGACCAGTATTCAGATCGAACAGATAGATTTTGTTTTCCTGTCCGCCCGATACATAAACGGTCTGATCATCAGGAGATATCGCCAGTCCCATAAATACGCTGGCCAGAACGCCGTCATCTGTTTTAGCTCCCGGAGGGATCTGCTGTATTTCGGGGTGATCTGACCGGATATTTCTCAATATGGTAATGCTCAGCGGGCTGGTCCCTGAGTTTGCGGTTACCGCAGTATTTCCGTCATGACTCAGACAAAGTCCATAAGGATGCGGAGCGGTGCGAAAGGTATGTCCGATTGGTTTGATCAGTCTTCCGTTAGGGATAACAGTTACCCCTGAAGTGTCGATTTTGGTATATTTCTCACCTGCAGGCGACTGGATAATCCAGAGGGAGTCAGGTGTTTTGCATGAGAACATGCAGACCAGTAAGAGAAAGGAGGGTATGTAATGCTTCATCGGGTTGATACTTTTCGTTTCCTACGAAATTAATATTCTATCTTTGTTTTCAGGTATCGATTAATCTCAATTGCGCCATGTCTTCAATCTATTTTACGGAAAAGCAAACCATCCCGTCGAACTTACGGTTAATCATTTTCGGCAGTATTACCTTGCTCATGGGTTTCATTGCTGTAATGACCTTTACCTCAGAATGGGACACTATGCCCCAGTCAGAAAAGCCAGCACTTTTAACGCTTCTCATTGCCCCACTGTGTACATTGGTTTTGTTCATCATCAGGTTGGATACAAAATTAACATCGGAATCATTTGATTATAAGGTATATCCATTCAGAAAGAATTACAAAGTGATCCCATTTGGGAAAATCGCGCTGATCGAACTCATGAAACCCAAAGGTTTCAATTCATACAAAGGGGTCGGCACTCACCGCAACCTGAATCGTACCGAAATGAATTTCGGAGGCAAATATCTGATTAAGATTAGTTTGATCAATGGTAAGATGATTTCATTCAGCACCAATAAACCACAGGAGCTCAAGAGCTTTCTTCTGAGCCTTTCTGATTCTGCTGTTAAAGTGAAGATCGACATATAATAGTGCTTATGCCCCGGATCATCCGTAATTCTGTCAATTATTTACAGCTACTATCAGAAGTAAAGGCTGATTGGTCTAACTTCTTATTGGTTAAATCAAATTTTTTACTGATATTTATTAGGTGTAACAGCTTGAATTTCTAAAATTTATAAGTCAAATCAGATGCAACCGCACAAGATATTATTGGCTGAAGACAACAAGTTAATCCTGGAAACAATAGCCCGAAGTCTCACTCGTGAAGGTTATGAAATCCTCAAAGCTTATGACGGTAAGGAGTGCCTTCAGATTCTTGAAGGCCAGAAAGTTGATCTCATTATCACCGACCTGTTCATGCCTTTCATCAATGGGCATGAGGTTATTTCCACTCTTCGGAATGAACGGAAAGATCAGACTCCGATTCTGGTACTATCGGCCGGAGGAGGAGAAGAGAATGTTTTAAAAGCATTTGAACTTGGAGCAGATGATTTCATGGTCAAACCTTTCAGTTTGATGGAGCTTAGTGTAAGAGTAAGAAAGTTACTGGCCAGTAAATGATAGCTCTAAAAGATCTTGCCATGTTACACACGCTTGCCGTTTTCTGTGTAATCACAATGGTTTTCCTTCCTCATGAAGCGCTGGCTCAGGAGCCAGTGATCAGAAATGATTATTATGAAATTTCACCTGATAAAAATCCGGATTCGCTAAAAGCTTCCCAAAATACCGGTACAACTAAGGCAAACTCTTTTTCTGGCATCCCGGGTAAAAGTTCATCCTACAAATCCGAACACTTGTTTCAGCGGATTTTGGGAATCAACAATCTCAAACTATTAAAGAAGGATTTGACTGAATACGGTAACAACCATCTGCCCCCTTTCATGCGCCGGGTCTTTCTGGAGATAGTCCACAAAAGCTTCACCTATCCCATTGTATTTCTTATTATTACACTTATCCTGGTTTTACTTATTAATAGCATAACAGTCATTATTATACTGCGATACACCAATCATCAAAAGAACAGAAGAGAACGGTACATAAATATTTATCAAACCCGTTATGAAGAAGTTCTTTCCGGTTATCTGTTTCATGATATCGATTGGAATACCGCGTTCATCCTGATAAAAAAGAAAAAAAAACTACTGAACAGGAGAATTCTGATTTCTGTACTCAGCAATTTTCAGGAGAACCTCAGGGGTGATTTCGATAGTCAGATTCAGGAGATTTTCATCAATCTTGGCTTACAAAGCTATGCAGTCAAGCTCATAAAATCGTCCATCTATTATAAAAAGGTATCCGGTATCAGGCAATTGACCCTTTTAAATCCAAAAGGCGCATATCATTTTATCGAACCATATCTTAACAATTCAAATAATCTGGTAAGAGCAGAAGCGCAGGCTTCATACATCGTTTTGCGGCCTGAAGATCCTTTCTGTTTTTTAAAAGATCTGACCCGGCCTTTTAACCGATGGACACAACTTACGGCATTTAACCTCTACCGCAGTTATCAGCTAAAGGTTCCGTCGTTTGTGCAATATCTGAAATCAGAAAACATCAATGTCAGAAATTTCAGCTTAGTCATGATAACTTATTTTCAACAGGTTGAAAATTCACCGGTTATATTAAAAATGCTTGAAAGTCCTCAAGAAACAACCCGTTTTCACTGTATTCGCGCCATAAACGACCTTCTTCTGTACGAAGGAAGAGAATTGATTAAAAGCAGGTATCCGTTTGAAACCAGGAAAAACCAGATAGAAATTATCAAAACTCTCAGAAACATCGGAAACCAGGAGGATTTTGATTTTTTAGAAAACATTTTTCTGACAGGCTCAGTGACAGCCCGTACAGAAGCATGCAGATCGCTGTATTTTATCAGCGATGAAGGTCATCAAAGATTGATCAAAATGAAAGAGAATACAGATCTGAACCTTGAACAGTATTTAGCCCATATAACTGATCCCAGAAACTAGCCGATACCCAATTGGACATTATTAGAACCATATTTGAGACCTTCTTTTTTTATTATGCAATTTGCATTTTAGGGGCCTATTTTGTGCTCGCTATTATTTCTGCCCAAACTTTAAAAAGAAACATTAATCGCTCAATGATAACTCATTACGATGCGATTATTTCATCGCCATTCTCACCTTTGATAACAGTGATTGCCCCGGCGTATAATGAGTCGATGACCATCGTCGAAAACA
>JAQWAJ010000235.1 GCA_028707745.1 Bacteroidales bacterium
CTCGGATGGCGATGGATTTCCTCACCCGGCTTCAATCGAACCCCTCTTATGAGTTACAATTATCTTATGGAACCATAGCGGCAGCCCGCATGAATGCTGTTGAAGGAACAAATTATCTGGTACAGAAACTGCTCGACTGGTGCTTCAACCGGGGCGACCTGCGGGGATGGGGTTCGATCGTCGGGAAATGGGGCGATTACGATGTATCGGGATTGATCGGTGAAGCCAATGACGAAGGCGACGATTATGCTTTTGTGATGAACGGCTTTCAGCAGGCCGCAGCACTGGCTCCGCTCCCCAAGTATGACAAGCGCTATGCCCGGGCTCTCGCAAAATGGATTCTGAACGTGACCAACGCCAGCCGGCTGTTTTACCGGAACGCACTGCCCGAGTCACTTCAGGATTCCTATACATGGTCCTCCGAATATGACCCGAAAGCCTGCATCCCGCACGAGTCGATGAAGGAGGTGAAACAGGGGAAATCTCCATTCGCTACCGGCGATGCCATAGGTGGCGGATGGGCAGCCACCAACCTCTCGTTATACAGCGGTTCCAGCGTGGGATATCTTGCAGGGGTGGCAGATACCACGAATATCCCCGGAATCCTTCGGATCGATCTGAATAAAACTGATTTCTACGGTGATAATTCGCTGATATCCTATCTGTATTTCAACCCTTTAACTGAAACAAAGCAGGTCATTGTGGATCTGCCTTCCGGAGCTTCGGGCATATACGATGCCATTACCGAATCGGTTCTGGCTGCATCGGCTTCGGGTTCATTTCAATTACACATTCCCCCGGGAGAAGTCCGGCTGATTCGCCTGTTTACAGCCTCATCGGTTCCCGAAGCCCTTAATGGCAGGCTTTATGCGGGCAATGCCGTTCTTGACTATCATTATCGATATGATTTTTCGGCAGATCTCCGCATTAAATCGCTCGCGACCGATCGCAATCCGATAGCTAAAAACACGCTGTTCACGGCCTATTGCGAGCCGGAAAACATCCCGTCAGGAGAAACCGTGCAATTTGAATGGTTTCTGGATGAGGCGCTGCTTTCGGGTAAAAATCAGACTACCGTGCAACTTACGGCTCCCACCCTGCCAGGTCAGGCAGTGCTGAAATGCAGGATCAGCGCCGGCAGTCTGGTTGCCGAAGATACCATTCATTTGCAAATTGTCGATCGTATTGCGGTTCCTCCCGTGGTGAACGGCATTCAACCGGCCTTCAAATTTACGGTCACAGGTGGCACCAATACGTTCACCGCATTAACGGAACCTGCCCGGGATGAAATACTGGAATATAAATGGAGCGCTTCTTCCGGATCCTTCAGTCAGGCTAGCGGAAACACCGCCACCTGGCAGGCGACTGTAACCCCGGGGGTAAGCAAAATTACTGTTACAGTTACCAACCAGGATCAGCTCTCCACAGCTGTTTCCGTGGATGCATTAGTTAAGGATACGAGTCTGGCAGTGCAGTCTCCCCTGATCTGGTATCCATTCGATATCAACGACCGCAACGCAGCTGCCAACCGGTGCCACGCCACCGCATCCGGCGTAACAAAAACTCATGATGCCCGCGGTAATGCCTCGATGGCTTATCAGTTTTCTTCAGGTCAGGATATCATCTATACCGAAAACGCTGACGACCTGAATTTCTCCAATGCCGTTAGTCTGAGCTGCTGGGTGAAATGCGGACAACTCGGCTCCGAGCGGTTCATCATTTCTCACGGATCCTGGCAGCAACGGTACAAACTGTCCATCACACCGGAGGGATTTCTCAGGTGGACCGTGAAAGCCAATACCGGAGTTGCCGACCTCGACGGATCATTTCCGATCGAATTAAACCGCTATTATCACATCGCCGCACTCTATACCGGTTACTCTATGGAACTTTACATTGACGGCATTTTGGACACTTACAAGGCCTTCTCCGGGGCCATTCAGACTTCAACCAAGCCCATCACCATCGGCAGGATGGACAATAACGAAACCCTCTATTCCCTTCGGGGAAGTGTGGATGAGGTAAAACTTTGGGACCGGGAGATTCCCCTCAAACAGATCGAACAGCTAAAAAATCAGTGGTACACAGCAGTTCAGGATACCACCGGCGACCCTGTATCCCGGCTCTATCCCAATCCGGTTCACGAGGTGCTTATTATCGGATTCACGAATGCCATCGAAATAGAAAGCATCACCCTTTTTGATTCTGAAGGAAGGAAAGTGTTTGAGAATCTGCCTTCTGTACGTTTATCAGAGTTCCGGATCGATATACCGAAAACCTTCTCCGGAGTGTATGTGCTCAGGATCTTTTTTAAAGACGGGCGGATAGCCAAACGGAAAATCGTGGTTGCAGACTAATTTCGCAATCAGATTTTTTTGTAGTTTTTATACCCCAGCTCGACGCCCAACGTTTTCTTAATCAATAACTTTGCCTGGTCCTTCAGGCTCAGGTTGCTCATCGACAGGTCGAAATCAAATTTCCAGTTCTTCTTCTCTATCCGGTCGAGCATCACAGCCGGATGAGTGCCCTGAAACCAATGAAGTGCATCGATCCCCGAATAGTCGAACTCATCGGCTTTCAGTACATTTTTCTCGACCCAGTTATCGGGGTGATACAATTTATGGAAGCTCTCCTGTTTGCGTTGCATGGCTGCAGGATCCTTCACCCATCCGTAGTGGTAAACAGAGGCATCAGCCGGTTTCACCTTCAGATGCCGGTTATCTCCGGTTCTGAATCCCTGGGCATCGCGAAATGAATATATCTGATCGCTTTTACGTATCACCCTGATTTCGTGATTGTACCATTTTGAAGAGGCCCCTACATAATCATAGGAACCGTAAAAATGGAGATAATCAAACAGCAGTCCATCCACTTTCGGATAGTCCTTCCATTTCAGCATGGCGTTTCTGATGGGATCGAGATATTTCTCGTGCACCACTTCATCACCCTGGATATAGAAGGCCCAATCGGTATCGGCAGTGATCTCCCGGTAAGCCTTATCCGTTTCCTGCGCCAGCACCCGTCCGCCTTCACGCATGCTATCGTCCCAAACGGTTTCGATGATCCTGATTTTTTGCGGATCGATCTGCGAGATGAGTTCGAGGGTTGCATCATCGGATTTGCCAACGGCTACCACAAAATCATCGCAAACGGGTAAAATGGAACGAATGGCCTCCACAACAGGATAGTCGTAAATGATGGCATTTCGGATAAAGGTAAAACCGGTAACTTTCATTCAGGAAGATTCAGAATGCAAAGGTAAGAAATCCGGGCGGTCAGGATCATTCATCCTTAATACACCGGATCGAGTAATAGCCTAGTTTGATTTTTGCAAACTGTACGGTCGTTTCATCGCGCCGGTATTGCAAGGTAGTAAGCGTTGAATCACTATTTCGGGCAATGAAGTAGGCTACCCGGTGAATACTGTCCTGAATCAGCTCATCAAAATCAAAATAGGCATACCCACCTAACAGGATATTAAAATCGGATTTACCGCCATAATTCAGCGCAGTACCCGCAGTTTCGCGGCCCACTTCATCGATCAGCGCCAGCCATTCGTCCTTGAAAGGGACATGCCAGCCTCTGGGACAAAGATTTTTAGCTTCGGTCTCCCCGGTAAACTCAGTCATTACCGCCCCAGCAAAATAAAGTTTGCCTGTTGCTTCACAAAACTGTGCCCGGTCCTGGTAACAGATATAAGGGGTATTGTGGTTTTTCAGATCGGCAAACTTCAGGTTCTCCCCCATCCACCACCGGGTGCCGATTTTCACGATCCCGTACATCTGCTGATCCCTGACATCTTTGAGGTAACTGGTCGGGTTGGTATATTGACTCACCCGGATGTCCGTTGTAGCCATATCGGTCAGATCGTTCTGATCCTTGATCTGTAAAGTGGCAGTATAAACGCCGGCAGAAGGATACACGTGGCTGATTTTCTTGTTGTAATCAAACTGCGTGTCCCAGATTCCATCACCCTCAAAATCCCACCGGGCCATCAATTCCGATGGGATATTCTCAACATCCGAGGATTGCCAGGCATCGAACTCATAGATACTGAGGATATTCCCGAAACGCATGTTCTTGATAATCTTTGCCTCAGGTTTTCTGTTGCTCTTCGATACCACCACCTCAAACTCCATCTCTTTATATAGGTCCTCCTCGCTGTAAACCCGGATTTTCATCTGATAGATATCATTCGGCGGATACAACCAGAAGTAC
>JAQWAJ010000236.1 GCA_028707745.1 Bacteroidales bacterium
GACAGAAGAATGGGTGAAGATGAAAGCCCAATCCGAATACGATGAAAATGATAATCTGGTATTCTGTATGGTACAGGAATTGGATGAATTGACCGGCAAATGGATCGAACAACGCAAATATGAAAACACTTACGATTCCAACAATTACGAATTGACCTCTTCAGGTTACCGTCGGTCGCCGGATACCGGTGAATGGATTCAGTATTTGCTAATCGAATCAGCCTACGATGCTGCCGGCAACAGGACTTCAGAGATCTACTATCAATTAGATGACGATGAGAAAACCCTGGTGGGTTTTATCCGTTCAGAGTCAACCTATGATGCCTATAACAATCTGACTGAATTCGTACAGTATATCTGGGACAGCGAGACCAGCAGGTGGATTTACTCAAGCAAGGAGTTAAGGAGTTTCGATCCGAAAGGCAATGTCACCCAGTTCATATACTATTCATGGAGCTCCATTAACAGCAAATGGGTCGGTGAGGAAAAGGAGAACTTCACCTTTGATGCTGATGGAAATCAGACTGAATACACGACCTTTAGCTGGGCAATAGATGCCACCGATTGGACGCCTTCTTATCAGGAATTAAGAACATACGA
The DNA here is from genome assembly GCA_028707745.1 of Bacteroidales bacterium. Taxonomy (GTDB): domain Bacteria; phylum Bacteroidota; class Bacteroidia; order Bacteroidales; family UBA12481; genus UBA12481. The sequence continues at coordinate 601 of JAQWAJ010000236.1, forward strand.
TCCAAACAGAAATCTGACTAACCAGATTGGATCGCGTTGGAGCATCAGCGCCAACCAGTGGATTCCAAACAGCAGGGAAGACAATGTTTTTGATGCAAACAGCAAGAACACCCTGAAAAGTTCTTCCAGTTGGGATACCATCTCTGGAGCCTGGGTAGAAAGGTCTCGCTCTGAAAAGATTTTTGACGCATCGGGCAACCTGTTTCACAGCCTGTTGTTGTCATTCAGGGATTCGACCGGTGAATGGCAGTCGAGAAGCCAATTCGATTATACATACGACTATTCTTACACCGGTAATGAAATCATCTCGCCTTACGGCTGGTCGGGGGAGGACCCTTTTAACATGTTGCTGTCGGCTGCAGGCAAACGCTGGGATCCCGCAACGGGCGAATGGTACGATGCTCACCTCCAGAATTACTATTATTCGGCGACAAGCAGCGATGACATTGACGAGCCGCTCCTTCCATCCATCATCCACGTGTTTCCAAATCCGGCGGTCGACGTAATTTTCATCGAAACCGACCAGCCATCGGCACCGGCCAGGTTTGAGCTGTACGACACCAATGGCAGAAAGGTTCTCTCTGAAAATCTGACCGGTAAGCATAATGAAATACCGGTAAGTCAGTTACCAGGCGGGGTATACCTATATCAGATGAATCAGAACGGTCAGATTCAATGCGGAAAAATTCTGAAAAAGTGATTTTGTAAATGCTTTAAAAAGCTGACATTTTACTTATCTCTCACTTTGTCGCTCAATGATCTGAATCCTTTACCCAGGATTTCAGAAGCATCGAGAACCGCGATAAATGCGTCAGGATCAATGAGGTGAATATATTCCTCCAACAGATATAGTTCCCGGGGATTAACCACGGTGAAAATGATCTGCTTGGCGTCGTGGTTATACATCCCCTCTCCGTTCAGGAAAGTTCCCCCGCGCTTCAGGTCATTGATGATCCGGTCGCGGATCTCCTCATGCTTATCCGACACGATAAACATGGTTTTATCGTACGAAAAGCCACGACCAACCGTGTCGACCACTCTTCCCAATACAAAGATGGTTATCCAGCTGAAGAGCGGTATTTTCCAATCGCCGAAAGCAACGAAACTCAGCAATACAATGGTCGAATCAACCGCCATCATTAACTGACCCGATGGCAGATGCGTATATTTCTGAAGAATCATGGCAATCACATCGCTGCCTCCGCTCGTCGCCTTCGCCTTAAACGTCATGGCTACCCCGATACCGATCAGCAGCCCGCCGAAAATACAGGAAACCAGCGTTTCATCGGGCACCAGAGGCGCTGAACCATATAATGCCGATAAAATATCCGTGTAAATTGAAGTCAGAACAAACGCCACTACCGTTTTGGCGCCAAACCGGGGTCCCAGGAGCTTGGTTCCGATCAGGGTTAACGGAATATTGAAAGCCAGTGCCGTTAATCCGATGGGCGTTCCGAGCAGGTGATGCAGCATGATGGATATTCCATAAACTCCGCCAGGTACAATCTTGTTGGGACTGATAAACATCACATAACCGACCGAAACGAGGAAAGTCCCGATGGCAATCAACGCATAGGATTTAAACCATTTCGCTGAAAAGAGCTTTTCGGCCTGATATATGGGTGGGACCAACTTTGCTTTCATCTGATTAACAATTATTTAGACACATCTATTCCTGGCAACAAAATTACTGGATCTGCCCGTTACCTTTCATGATTAAAATCATTCACCGATGTTTGAGAAACGATACGCGTCACTTGTCACTCGTCACTTCTTCAACCCCGTCAGATCTGACTCAACCGTTATCCTTCCTTTGCCGGGTTCCACGATGGCTGAAAATCCATCATGATACTCGATGCTGGATGTGGTTTTCAGGAAGATCTGCTTGTTGTCGACGCTGTTTTTCACCAGTACCATCGGTCCGTTTTGATTGAAAACACAACCAATCAGGTTGATTTTGGTTATCAGATAATCTTTCATAGCCTGATTTCCGTGAAAATCGATGCCACCGGCCCGGAAACTGGAATTCATGATGGTCATCACATCGACCGGCGTATTGATCGAAAGAAAATCCACCGGTTCGTCGTACAATACCCTGATATTGTCGAAAAGCAGCTGTTCCTGCTGAGGAACAGCGGCTCCCGGATAATAGGAACGGCTGAACTTATCATTATCGAAATGCACGGAAAATCCGATCCGGGGCTTCTCCAGGAAAATATCGCGAAACACCACGTTGCGTACTCCACAGTTATAGGTGACATCATTCTGGACCACTCCCCAGTTGATTCCGTCAAGCACCTGGCTGCCAGACTCATGCGTTGGCCGGGTAACCGACTTATATACAGTCCCATCCGGACTCGCCTGCACCCGGTAAATCCGGCCGTTTGAAACCACGGCATCCGATTGCTGAACCTCCATGTCCGGCTTCCAGTCGATCCAGCCTCCGGCCAGAATACGGCAGAAAAAGCCCACGTGCTTTTTATCATCATTCAGATCATGGCAATTTTCGATCACCCCGTCCTCGATCCAGCCCAGTTCCGGATTGCCCACCGAATAGTCGTGCGCATTCAGGGCGATGGCATCGTCGAAAGTTTCGAACACCCCGTTGCTGATGGTAAAACGCTTTCCCCTGCCCAGATGAACACCGTCTTTGTTCCCTTTAATGATCACGTCGTTGACCACGATATCTTCAAAGGTGCAGATGTGTATACCATACTGGGCCGAACCGATATCCATGCACCGAAACCGGTCGATCTTCAAATCCCTGATATAGAAAAAGGCAAGCTGGCCATGAAGCCCATAAGCCTCCTTAAACGCACGGACATCCATCCCGTTGACGATGATCTGTAATCCTTCAACCGTGATGTGCTCATCCCAGGTTCTGGTTGCAGCACCCTTATTGACAATGACATGCGAATAATTCCCCTGCTCATTCACCTTTTTCAAAAAAACATTGTTCCCGAAAATGAGCGAAGTATTACTGCCGATATAAATAGTCGCCGCCATCTTATACACTCCGGTCTGACTAACCACGATCGTACCTGTTTGGTCAACGGCCTTTTGCAAAGCTTTTGCATTATCCATCCCGCTTGCCGTAGGGGAAAACCCAAAAGAGGCAGCATCAGTGAATTGCCCTGATGCTGTTGATTGCGCAATGGTGATGCCGGTTCCGCTGATCATCCCGATAAAGAGTAAAACAAATGCAGTTTTTTTCATAGTCTGATGGTATTCGCCCTGAAATTAATAATTCTGACACCAGATAGTTGATCCTGTCAAAAAACAATCTATTTTTGTGGAATAGTTGAACACATGTTCATATTTGAAATTATATGGAAGCATCGAATAAACCTACACCGGAGAAAGCCTGCCTGGAACAGGAGAAGGTTAGCTCGGTCATGGAACAGATGAAAACCGACCGGGTATTTTATGCTTTGGCGGAAACATTCAAAGCCATGAGTGATCCTACACGGACCAAGATCATCTTTGCGTTATGTCTGGAGAAGGAATTGTGCGTAGGCGACATAGCAGCCATAGTCGGGTCTTCAAATTCGGCGATCTCTCACCATCTCAAAACGCTTCGGAACATGAAGCTGGTGAAATACACCAAAGCCGGTA
>JAQWAJ010000237.1 GCA_028707745.1 Bacteroidales bacterium
TCGATATTGATATAGGTCCAGCCATGATCAGGAAGTCCCGAACTGACCATTGCATCAGCGGCTGCTTTAACTTTATCCTGATCTACGCTGAGTCTCCAGCAGTTCCATGAATTCCATCCCAGCGGAGGAGTCAGTGCCAGGCCTTTGTCTGTTCTGATGGTGATTTTTTTGGTCACAGATCCTTCAGCATTGGCAGCAGTTACATCGATTTCATATACGCCTGCAGCCGGAGCTTTTCCTGAAATAGTGCGGTTATCCGGATTAAAGGATAATCCTTTCGGCAAGCCTTTTACTTCAACTTTCAGAGGAGCAGTTCCGGTCACCGGAACCCGGAAAATAAAATCATGTTTCGGATTGGCCCCAACAACAGAAGCGCCGTTAATTCTGGGCTTGGTGTTAACCGGGGTCAAAATGTATGGTTCTTTTTTCACACCGGCAACAACCGGGGTAGGTGCAATGTTCTTGTAGGTGATTTTTGCATCGATCCAGTCTGCATGGTCATAATTGATGTCATCGCCGCCATCAGTAACCAGTAAAGCCACTTTCTGAATTCCCTTCAAACTGACATGTGCTTCTTTAGCCGGCTCACCCTGTTTCATGACACCGCTCTTCCAAAGCACTTTGCGGTCACCTAAAACCACGAATTCGACAGTGCCGGGTTTACTGTTCTCGTCATCCACACCAGCCAATGCATCAAAGGATACTGCATCACCACCGGTCTGGATTACAAACTTGCTGATTGCATGAGTGCCAACTCCCCTTTCATAGGTTTTACCGGCAATTTTCAATGGATTTCCATCGATGGATTTACTGATCTGATTCTCCCCCCAACCAGTTTCCATCTGCGATAAATCCATCTGGTCAAGGTACATTACTTTTTTACCTCCTGAACAGCCGAACATCATGGAACCGGCGATCAGGATTGCGAGTCCTGTTTGTATTTTCATTGTTTGATTTATTAGCTTGCGTCAAAGTTATTGAATCTGATCAGAAATGAAAACATCAAAAGACTCCATGGCTCGCCGATCGAGGAAAAAGGGACTACCACCCGGTTCTCTCATTCATATCGGCTCACAATTCCCCGGTCAGGAAGGCCTCACCTGTCACTCTTATGATGCCGGGTCCTGGACCAAAAAGGCTGAATTTCCGGTCGGTAATCATACCAAAAGCACAGATCAATCGCAGACCACATGGATTGAAATCAACGGACTTTCAGACTTAACCGTTCTGCAACCTGTTTTTGATCTCCTGAGCGTTAATTCCCTGGTTTTGGAGGATATTCTCAATACTGATCAAAATGCCAAAACCGATACCGGTAAAAACTGGGTCTTTTTTGTATTGAAAAGTATCAGGTGGAATTCCGATAAGCTTTTGTGGAGTTCTGAACAAATCAGCCTGGTATTGCAACCTGATATGGTTGTTTCATTTACTGAAAAGAAATCTGATCTCTTTAATCCAGTGTACAATCTGTTAGATGTTACCGGGTCAAAAATAAGAACCCATGGGGCTGATTTCTCATTTTACACCCTGCTTGATGTGATGGTGGATGATTACCTCGATGTTTGCGAGAAGCTGGATATGCAAATTGAGGATCTTGAGTTAAGCATGGAGGGTAAACCCGATTTTGATCCGACACAAACAATTTATCAGATCCGAAAATTTCAGATCTACTTTCGTCATCAGATCATGCCGATCAGGGACGGGATCGTTAAATTGATTAAAGAGCCTGAAAATCTGATCAGTACTGACGATCTTCCTTTTTATCAGGATATTTTGGATCATATCAACCAGGTTATCAGTCAATTGGATCAGATCAGAGACAATCTGGCCTCTATACGGGAACTTTACCTGACCCAGTTAAATATCGGTATGAATAAGGTCATTCAATATCTGACCGTGGTATCAGCCATATTCATTCCGGTAACTTTCATCGCCGGTATTTATGGCATGAATTTCCAAAACATGCCTGAGTTACACTGGAAATATGGATATTTTATCCTGCTGGGCGTAATGGCTCTGCTCGGATTAGGTTCTTACTTCTATTTCAAGCGTAAAAAGTGGATGTAACAATAGTCGCTGCCCCTGATGTTTAACCGCCGCATTTCGGATCAGCGCTGCACTGGGCATCGACCACGGCAATGGTAGCCATATAAATGATTTCACGTACCGTGCTTTCCATCTGGAGGATATGAACCGGTTTGTTCATTCCCATCAGAATAGGCCCGATAGCGTCCGCACCACCGATTTCCTGCATCATTTTATAGGCAATGTTACCTGAATCAAGATTCGGGAATATCAACGTATTAACATCCTGATCAGCCAGTTTCGAGAACGGGTATTTTTTCATGCGTATCTCCTTGTTGAGTGCGAAATTTGCCTGCATCTCCCCGTCGACGATCAAATCAGGATATTGCTCGTGCAAAATTTTCACTGCGGCAGCAACGTTGGCCGGTGACCCCTTCCGCTGATTTCCGAAATTTGAGTAGGATAAGAGAGCAATTTTCGGTTCGATATTGAATCTTCTGATCTGCTCGGCAGCCAGAAGAGTGGTGTCAACCAGAGCCTGAACATCCGGTTCCTGATTAATGGAAGTATCGGCAAAAAAGAACGGACCTTTCTTGGTCATCAGAATATACATCCCGGCAATATGGTTCAGTGCCGGTCTGACCCCTACACATTCGATGGCTGGTTTAATCGTATAGGAGTATTTCGAACTGGTTCCTGATAAAAACGCATCGGCAAATCCATGGTTGACCATCATCGAGCCGAAATACGACTGGTTCTGCATAAGTTCCTGCGCCTCATCCAGCGTAATTCCCTTGCGATTTCTCTGACTGACAAAGTCCTTGGCAAATTGCTCAATTCGCTCAATTTCTTCATCCGACCTTGGATCAATAATCTGAATATCTGCCAGATCAAGTTCCATTTCGTTGATTATCTTCTTGATTTTCGAACTGTTACCGAGCAGGATCGGCTGGGCAATACCTTCATGTTTAACCGCCTGCACCGCTTTCAGCACTTTCAGGTTATCAGCCTGACCGAATATCAGTCGTTTAGGATTACTCTGAGCCCTTTCAGTAATCGAACGAATGAGCTTATTATCGAGTCCCATACGTTTCTGCAGCTGCTGAACATAAGCCGCCATATCGGCGATCGGCTTACGGGCAACACCTGAATCCATGGCGGCTTGCGCAACGGCCGGTGCAACGGTTGTGATCAGGCGGGGATCCAGCGGTTTCGGAATCAGATATTCTCTCCCGAACTTGATATTCTGTGTATTATACGCCAGATTGACTATTTCAGGAACGTCTTCCTTGGCGAGTTTTGCCAGAGCCATTGCAGCGGCGATTTTCATCTCCTCATTAATGGTGGAAGCCCTGACATCCAATGCTCCCCTGAAAATAAAAGGAAACCCAAGTACATTATTAATCTGATTCGGATAATCTGACCGGCCTGTGGCAAAAATGATATCCTCCCTGCTTGCCTTTGCCTCTTCATACGAAATCTCCGGATTAGGGTTAGCCATGGCAAAAACAACAGGATCCTTGGCCATCATGCGAACCATCTCTTTGGTTACCACATCAGCAACCGAAAGGCCCAGGAATACGTCAGCCCCCACCAGGGCTTCAGCCAGTGTATTCAGATCGCGTTCAGTGACAAACATTTGCTTGGTCGCAGTCAGATTGGTACGCTTCCGGTTGAGAACTCCCTTACTGTCGACCATGACCACATTTTCTTTTTTGACCCCAAGTTTCAGGTACAATTTAAGGCAGGAAACAGCGGCCGCCCCGGCACCGTTTACAACGACCTTAATGTTTTCAATCTTTTTACCGGTAACTTCGAGCGCATTCATCAAACCGGCTGAAGAAATAATGGCAGTTCCATGCTGATCATCGTGAAATACCGGAATGTCTAAAGCTTCAATCAGACGCTGTTCAATCTCGAAACATTCAGGAGCCTTGATATCTTCGAGATTGATGCCCCCAAAAGTCGGAGAAATCGCCTTTACCACTTCAATCAGTTTATCCGGATCCTTCTCATTCACCTCAATATCGAAAACATCCACATCGGCGAAAATTTTAAAAAGTAACCCTTTGCCTTCCATGACCGGCTTACCCGAAAGAGCTCCGATATCGCCTAGTCCCAATACTGCCGTTCCATTGCTGATTACTGCAACCAAATTACCTTTT
>JAQWAJ010000238.1 GCA_028707745.1 Bacteroidales bacterium
TGCAGGGCAAGCCCATTACCTATGTTTCGTTTGTTCCTGATCACAGCCGCCGGTTGACCGAACTCCGCGAAGAGCCTCTCCCGTTATGACCGATGCCGGATTTTTTGAAGGAGTGTTTCAGGTGGTGCGGTGCATACCGCTTGGACGGGTTTCGACCTATGGCGCCATTGCCCGTTATCTCGGATCGCCACAATCCTCACGGATGGTAGGCTGGGCAGTAAACAAATCATTCAGCGAAAAAGAGTTTATACCCGCTCACCGGGTCGTCAACCGAATCGGTATGCTCTCGGGTAAACACTATTTCGGGGGTGCAAATACCATGAAAGAATTGCTTGAAAGCGAAGGTATTGTAGTCGAGGATGACCAGGTGCAGGATTTCTGCAAAATCTTTTGGGATCCCGTCAAAGAAATGCCCGAACCTGAATAGGGAATCTGGAAAGTTCATTAATTTTGCCCCTTTATTTAAACTAAATAAAAATAAATGGAGTCACTGACTGTTACTTCTGTGCTCGACAACCTGAAGAAGGTCATTAATCCTGATAACGAGAAAGATATCGTCAGTCAGGATATGGTAAAGGATCTGAAAATCGACGGGCGGAAGGTGAGTTTTACGCTGACTTTTCCCAAGTCGAAGAACCCGTTTGCTCAATCGATCAAGAAGTCATGCGAGCAGGCAATCCAGTCTCACCTGGGCCTGGATGTGGAAACAGACATCCGGATAAGTGCTGATCAGGTGGTTCATCATGACCGGCCTCTTCCCAACGTTAAAAATATTGTCGCCGTTGCCAGTGGCAAGGGCGGAGTCGGTAAATCAACCGTTGCCGTGAACCTGGCCGTGGCATTGGCCAAACTGGGTTATTCGGTTGGATTGATTGATGCCGATATTTATGGTCCTTCGGTTCCGAAGATGATGGGGATGGAATCGGCCAGGCCCTTATTGGAGAAGATTGACGGTGCCGATCGGATTATTCCGGCCGAAAAATATGGGATCAAGGTTTTATCGATTGGTTTTTTTGTAGATCAGAATGAGGCGCTTGTATGGCGCGGGCCGATGGCAACCAGTGCCTTGAAGCAATTGATACACGATGGGTACTGGGGTGAGCTCGACTATCTGTTGATCGATCTGCCTCCCGGGACCGGGGATGTTCACCTGACCCTGGTACAAAGTATTCCGGTTACCGGAGTGGTGATCGTTTCGACGCCACAGGCAGTTGCGCTGGCTGATGCCATCAAGGGTATCAGCATGTTTACCGGTCAATCGATCCGTGTACCGGTTCTGGGTCTGGTAGAAAATATGGCCTGGTTTACCCCGGAAGAGTTGCCTGACAACAAGTATTATATTTTCGGCAAAGACGGGTGTAAAAACCTGGCTGCCAGGATGAATGTTCCTTTATTGGGGCAGATTCCGATTGTTCAGAGTATCCGCGAAGGCGGTGATGAAGGCAGTCCGGTTGCCGGTGATGAGAACACGATCAGCGGCAGGGCCTTTATGGATCTTGCCCTCGAAACCGTTCGCCAGGTAGCTATCCGAAATGCTTCTGCCGAACCTACGGAAATTGTCCAGCTATCGAAATAATTCTATAATAATAAGCAATATGGTTAATCAGGAAACCGAAGAAAAAATCAAAGCTGTTCTTGAACAGCTACGTCCTTACTTACAGGCTGACGGTGGCGATCTGTCGCTGGTTGAGATTACCGACGATATGGTGGTGAAGGTGAAACTCGTAGGTGCATGCGGATCGTGCCCGATGCGCACCATGACCTTAAAAGCCGGAGTCGAGAATACATTGAAGAAACAGGTACCGGAAGTGAAAGCTGTTGAGGCTGTTTAGAGCTCTCCGCCCTTGATCATGTTATAGATCTTCGACTTACCGATATCGAGTTTTTTTGCAACCAGTACTACGTTGTTGTTATTCTTTTCGAGGTAGTGACCGATGATCTTGCTCTCGTATTCCCTCAGGGTCATATCCTGAGCAAACAGATCCAGCCCTGAATTGGTTGGGCTGAACATGATATCGTCCTCATCGATGATCTGCTGGTTTGACATCACCACGGAGAGTTCCACGATTGCTTTCAATTCCCTGACATTACCCGGGTAATGATAGGTGAGCAGTTTGTTTCTGGCTTTTGCCGAGAATTCTTTCTTGGGCAGATTGTTTTCCTTGCAGAACTCCTTGAGAAAATGGTTGCCCAGGATGATGATATCGTTATCGCGCTCTGACAGGGGCGGCAGTAAAATAGGCAATCCCAGCAGTCGATAATAGAGGTCCTCGCGAAAATGGCCCTTCTTAACCTCTTCCTGAAGATCTTTATTGGTGGCGGTGATGATTCTGACATCCACCTTGACTACGGATGTTCCTCCTACGCGGACGATCTCTCTTTCCTGGATCGCACGGAGAATTTTTACCTGAAGGTCGATCTCCATCTCAGCAATTTCATCAAAGAAGATGGTGCCGCCGTTAGCCTCCTCGAATTTTCCGATGTTCCGGCTGTATGCGCCTGTGAATGCGCCCTTTTCATGGCCGAAAAGTTCACTTTCGAGCAGTTCACGGGGTATGGCGCCCATATTGACTGCCACAAACGATTTGTCCTTGCGGATCGAGTTGTAATGGATGGTGCGGGCAACCAGTTCTTTACCGGTACCGGTTTCTCCACGGATGGAAACCGTCATGTTCTGCACCTGAATCGCCTTTTCGATCAGCGAGTAAACCTTTTTCAGGGCTTTACTGTCGCCGATAATGGCTTTTGAAAAGTCGTATTTTTCAGAGATCTGGGTTTTCAGCTGATTGACCTGATCCCTTAATATCTGCGTAGTCTGGATATTATGAATCGTGTTCAGAAGCCTCTCCTTGATGTTCTCATCCTTGGTGATATAATCGTAGGCGCCCTCTTTGAGCAGCTTCACGGCGATGGAGATATTCTCCTGACCGGATATCATGACCACATGGATTCCGGGATTGTACTTTTTTACCTTTTCCATGACGTCATGCCCGTCCATGTCAGGCAGCCCGAAATCCAGAGTAACCACATCCGGATTTTCACCCAGCTTGTCGAGGAAACTTTTACCGGTAAAAAAAGTTTCAACTTCAAGATCCGGATTTAGCCGTAAATGATGCTCAATCAGCTTGTTGTAAAACTTGTCATCTTCAACTACGAAAATTTTCATTAGAATACCGATTCAGGTGTCGTCAATTTTGGTCAACAGAACTAAAGTACTATTATTTTGGATTGATAGGGTTTTTATCCAACTATAAAATATTTTTGCATTGTTAAAGTTATTACGTTAGAAACTAAAGTGAAATCAAAGATTGAATAAGGTTTTTCGCACCGCTATACCAGTAATTATCCTGATGATTGCTGCCTCCTGTTCGACCAAGAAGAATACGGTCGTAACACGGAGTTACCATAATCTTACGTCGCATTATAACATTTATTTTAATGGCTATGATGCCTATAATCAAGGATTAAAAAAAGCCGAGACGAGTTTTAAGGACGATTTTAGCAATCAACTGCCCCTGTTTACCTATAGTTCGAAGGAAGCTACTCACCTGATTCAGTCGGACATGGACAAAACGATAAAAAAATGCTCGAAGGTCATCGGAATGCATTCGATCAAGGCTAAGCCGAAATTGAAAAAGGGCGCCAGAAGTGACCGTGAGAAGGAGTTTCTCCGTCAAAATGAGTATGTTAAGTGGATCGATGATGCGTTTTTGCTGATGGGTAAGGCCTACTTTAACAAAAGGGATTTTTATCCGGCGATGGAGACATTCGAGTATGTGATTACCCAATTTCCAAACGATGGTTTGGCTGATGAAGCCAGTCTGTGGCTGGCCATGTCGCGCCTAGAACTCATGCAATATCCTGAAGCACAGCAGATTCTCGACCGTTTGCAGGGCGATCCGAAGCTGAATTCAAAGCTGAAACCCCAGCTTGAAGCGGTATATGCCGACTGGTATCTTCGCAAGGGTGATCTGGTAACTGCCATACCGTTGTTGGAAAGATCGGCGGAGCAGTATCCCAAAAAATCGCAGAGACTTCGGATCGGCTATGTTTTGGGTCAGGTATACGAGAAAGAAAAGGACTCTATCAATGCTTCCAGGTGGTATGGTTGGGTGAATGATATGAACCCATCTTACGAGATGGCCTTCAATGCAAAGATTAACCGTGCCCGTTTATTCCAGTGCG
>JAQWAJ010000239.1 GCA_028707745.1 Bacteroidales bacterium
TTGTTGGCAATCTGAAATGCCTGTTGCCAAATTTCCAAACTCTGAAACCTGAATTGTGCCATAATTTTTATTATTAAATTCATTCATTGCTATCTCTTCGCTCTTTGCTCTCCGCTCTTTGCTCTCCGCTCTTTGCTCTCTGCTCTCTGCCCTTAGCCCTTAGCCCTTAGCCCTTCGCTCTCTGCCCTTCGCCCTTCGCTATTTGAGTTCTATCTTCTCCGCCTCCCCGAACCCGTCGTACCCCGAAACGATCACCTGTTCGCCCGGTTTGAGCCCTTCGAGAACTTCAAAGTAGAGCGGGTTTTGCCGTCCGATGCGGATGGTACGTTTAGTTGCGGTTTTACCGGATTCATTGAGCACGTATGCCCATTGCCCGCCGGTGTTCTGGAAAAATGTACCCCGCGCCAGCAACAAGGCATCCACCGGCTGACCGAGTTCCAGCTTGATGTGGTAAGTCTGACCGGTACGAAGGTTATCGGGTATGACCCCGCTGATCTGTAAATCGATCTGAAAGCGCCCCTCCCGAACCTCCGGATAGACTTTCAGGATATCCATATCGAACTGCTTGTCCTGCCGTTCAAATGTTCCCTTCAACTCGCGGTGAACCTGATCGATATAATGTTCGTCAATTTGTGCCACCACCTTAAATTTATCCAGTATGTGCAGTTGTCCGATCCGCTCGCCGCGGCCCACGGTCTGGCCGATCTCCACATCCAGACTCCCCAGCTGTCCGTCGGCCGGAGCCTTCACATTGAGGTTCTCAATACGTTGACGAACCATCGAGAGGTTTTGCTGCATATTTTTGAGACTATTATTCATCTGAGCTTTCTGGTTTTCGCGGAATATCGAGTCCTGTACCATCCGTTCATAACGCAATTCCCGGTTGTGTTTACCCAGTTCATAATTGTCCTTTGATAAAAGGTACACCTCTTTTGAAACAAATCCTTTTTTATATAAATCACTGTTTTGCTCAAAGTTACGCTGAAGCCTGATCAGCTCATAATCAATATTCAGCAGTTGCTCCTTATTGCTGATTTTTTGCTGCTCCATGCCGATCAGGGTGTTACGCAATTCGTTCGTCTGATAGGCCAGCTGCGATTCGGTATTCAGGATCTGCAGATTCAGGTCGTTGTTCACCATCCGGATAATGACATCGCCGGCCTTCACCATTTCGCCCTCATCTGCAACCTTTTCAACCACCTTGCCACCCTCTTCTCCGTCGATGTATATGCTCGACATAGGCTCCACGGTTCCAATGATCGATACATAATCCTTGAAACTCCCGGTTTCCACAGTCGCCAGGGTAAGCAAATCCTTATCGGCCCTGAAGGTCGATGTCCCGGCATTCAGAAGGATATTGGCGATCAGTGCAACAAATGCCAGACCAGCCACAATCAGTAAAATGGTTCTCGGTTTCAGACCTTTTTTCTTTTCAATTTTGTGATCCATGCTCATGGCTGTTGGATATAAAGTTCAATGGTTTTCTTCTGAACGATCCAGCTGTAATGAGCCTGCAAAAGGTTCGATTTTGCCACCAGCAGCTGGTTTTGTGCATTCATAAAATCGGTGGTATTGATGAGTCCGAGCCGGTATTTCTCCCGATAGGATTCGAAAGATTTCTCTGCAAATGCCAGATTATCGGTGGCGGTCAGATACTCTAAGCTAAACGATTCGAGCCGGAGGATCGCCTGTTCAATCTCCTGCCGGATCTGCTTTTTCTGATTTTCCAGGGTGTAGAGGGCATTCTCCACGTCCACCTTGCTCTTTTTCACCTGAAAGCTTCTCGAACGGCCACTCAGGATCGGTATGTTCAGACTCAGTCCGAGCGATGGATTCAGATAATTGTCGAACTGCGATGAGAATGGCGATTGACGGCCATCCGGCAGGGTATCCGTGGAATAAAACCCCGAACTATACCCGCCGCTCATCGATAATGAAGGCGCCATGCTTCCCCTGGATATCTGAAGTATTTTCCGGTATTGCTCCAGCTCATATTCACGTTGCAAAACCGACGGATAGCTCAAACAGGCTGCCGTATAAACCGAGTCAACGGTAAGATTCGTTTCTACGGGCAGGATGTTTTCGAGACCGGAGCCCGATAGTTCAAAGCTGGCATCTCCGGGTATTTCGATCATCTGAGCCAGTTTCAGGCGAAGCATCAGGAATTCGTTTTCGGCGCGGCTCAATAAAAGCCGGTTGCCCGATACCGTTGCATTGATCTCGCTCAGGGCAACAGCCTCCATTTGTCCGGCTTCAATGGTGGCCTCGATGCGTTCCGCCTCCTTCTGACTCACTGCCAGCTGTTCCCGGGCGACCTCCACCAGTGCCTTCTGATATAAAACGAGGGTAAACTGTTCAATAATTCCGATGATCAGCGTGTTGGTTGCCAGCCGGGTTGCCTCACCACACGCCAGCTCGTTAAAACGATTGGCAGCAATGGTATTCATGCCGGTAAATCCGGCAAACAGATTGAATGAGCTGCTCAGCCCATAACTCATGTTATAGCTCGTACCCGATGAAATATCGTTGTTCTGGTTGGTCGACCGTCGGAAATCAAAGCTTGAGCTTCCCCACCCGTTAACCGAAGGTGCCAGTTCCCACCGACTCTGCTTAAGGGTATATTCAGCCTTCTTTCCGAGATTACGCTGGATCTTCAGGTTGATATTCCTGTCGAGGGCATGGGCGATGCACCGCTCCAGCGTCCACACATCGGTTTGCTGTGCCAATAAGGCTATCGGAATAAACAGGAACCATAAAAAAACCGGCGTACGTTTCATGCAGAACAATTGATTTGGTTAACCCGGTCGAAAGTCGTACCAAAATCTATATGCCACTCATTATCTGATAGTTTGTTATTTCATTTATTTTTCATGTGTAAATTATTTTGACGTTTATTGTAAAATTATTTTACGGCACATTACCTTTATGCCATGAAAGAGTCGAACATACTGGTTGTTGACGATAACAAAAGCATACTCAGTGCATTGGAGCTGTTGCTGAAAGGGCGCTGTAAAAAAGTGAAGGTTTTAAGCACTCCCAACCTGATGCTCAGCGAATTGCAGAAGGAGAGCTATGATGTTCTGCTGCTCGACATGAATTTCATGGCGGGGATCAACAGTGGGAATGAAGGATTATACTGGTTGCAGCGGGTATTGGAAAAGGAGCCCGGGCTGAGCATCATCATGATCACCGCGTATGGCGATGTGGAGCTGGCGGTGAAGGCCATCCGGCTGGGTGCGGTTGATTTTGTGCTGAAGCCCTGGGACAATGAGAAGATGCTGGCCACGGTGGAGTCGGCCATCCGGCTGAGCCATTCCCGCAAAGAGGTTAAAAAGCTCAAGCTCAAGGAAAAGCAGCTGATCGCAGAGATCAACCGGCCGGGACAGGCCCTGATCGGTTCATCGCCGGCCTGGAAAGCGGTGATGGATTTTGTTGCCAAAGTGGCATCCACCCAAGCCAATGTGCTCATTACCGGCGAAAACGGAACCGGGAAGGAGCTGATAGCCCGTGAAATACACCGGCAATCATCACGTGCCGATAAAGTAATGGTTACGGTAGATATGGGCTCGATCACCGAAACCCTATTTGAGAGCGAGCTTTTCGGGCATAAAAAGGGCGCCTTTACCGATGCCCAGACCGACCGGGTCGGCAAGATCGAGACCGCCCATGAAGGCACCCTGTTTCTCGATGAAATCGGGAATTTGCCCCTGCCCATGCAGTCGAAGCTCTTATCGGTACTCCAAAACAGGGTGATCACCCGGGTGGGCGACAACAATCCGGTACCGGTGGATATCCGGCTGATCTGCGCCACCAACTGCAACCTGCTTCAGATGGTGTCAAACGGGTCGTTTCGTGAAGATTTACTCTACCGCATCAATACCATCCATATCGAGCTGCCCCGTTGCGGAGCCGGAAATCGGACATACCGGAACTGGCCCGTCACTTTTTAAAAAAGTATACCGATAAATACTCCCGGCCTGAGCTGTCGTTCAGCGAACAGACCCTGCAAAAGCTCGAAAATTACGCCTGGCCCGGCAATGTGCGGGAGCTGCAGCATTCGATTGAAAAGGCCGTGATCCTGAGCGAAAGTCCGGTTTTGCAACCATCAGATTTTGTTTTCAGATCGGGGGAAGCCACCCTCACGGGCCGGTACGAAGGCACCCTCGAAGAGATGGAGCGTAG
>JAQWAJ010000002.1 GCA_028707745.1 Bacteroidales bacterium
CTTCTGATAATTTCTTTTTCCATATAATTATCCCGGATTATTCATACAAACATTTAAAATAATAAGATCAAGTAATTAATTATTAGCAATCTAAGATTACTAAACCGTTACCAACTTGATCCCCAAAAATGAATACTACAAGATCGCCATTTTACCTGGAAAACAACAAGTCATCATCGATTTTTTGGCTCAAAATACCAAAAGCGATGGCGGTTTTCTCCTGCTGTACAAACCAATGAATAAAACAAAGATTATCAACAGCTTTACCAAAAAACTTCAAGGCAATCGGGGTCAGCGGTATGTGAATTTCAGTCCGGAGCAAATGATCCAAGCCCGGGTGCTGTTGCTGGCAGATTCCTCACTCCACTTTGTTCCGTTCGGAATGACGATCGCTTTTTGGTTTGAAAGAGGAGAGGGTGTAGGGGGCGGCGCCGCCGCCCCCTTACCTCTTTAATACATTCACGGCCGAGCCGTCATTCCAACCGTAGGGAGAAATCTGTTTGCAAACCAGGTCATTCTGCCTGCCTGTCTTGTTTGGTCATTCCGACCGAAGGGAGGAATCTGCCTGCTCAATGAAGTTAACCCGATTATGAGTGATGGACTGATCAGTATGTACACAGCCATCCTTCTGATAAATCCTACGTGATCATTGACGGGGACTGTACGGATGATTCAACACCTGGTAGCCAACAATTTTCCGGGGTTAGAACCTTGACCTCTTGATAAAAATAGTCAAACCGTATTAGCAAGTCACTTTATAAATAATAAATTTGTTCGCCGCCTATAAACTGAGCAGCGATAAACTAACCTGAACTTAAGATTTCAAAATTTCGATCATGGAAAAAGCAGAAGTACTGAAACGACTGGGAATTCAAGAGGTAAATTCCGGAATTTGCACGGGAACGGATTGGATCAAATCGAATGGTGCAATCACCGAATCGGTGTCGCCGATTGACGGGACCATCATCGCGAAAGTGCAAAACGGATCAATAGATGATTACGAAACAGTCATCAGGAAAGCTCAGGCTGCGTTCATCGTATGGAGGAAAACCCCGGCTCCGCTCCGGGGAGAGGTCGTTCGTCAGATTGGCGAAGCTCTTCGTAAAGAGAAGGCTTATCTGGGTTATATGGTAACGCTCGAAACGGGAAAAATCTATCAGGAGGGACTGGGCGAAGTACAGGAAATGATCGATATCTGTGATTTTGCGGTTGGCCAGTCGCGCTTGCTCAATGGCTACACCATGCATTCGGAGCGCCCGGATCACCGGATTTACGACCAGTACCATCCGCTGGGTATTGTGGGTTTAATTACCGCTTTTAATTTCCCGGCTGCCGTATGGGCCTGGAACAGTATGCTGGCTGCCATAGCCGGAGATGTGGTCGTTTGGAAACCCAGCTCAAAAGCTCCGTTAACGGCAATTGCCATACAAAACGTGATCTCGGGAGTACTGAAAAACTGTAAGGTCCCCGAAAATGTGTTCAACATGATGGTCGCCAAATCGGAAGTGCTCGGGGATAATTTCGCTGCGGATAACCGCATCCCGTTGTTTTCAGTAACCGGGTCAGTGGCAGTTGGCAAAAAGATCGGCGCCATCGTTGGCAACAGATTGGGGAAATCGATCATGGAACTGGGCGGCAACAATGCCGTGATCATCTCTGAAAAGGCCAATCTCGAAATGGCTATCAAATCGGTGGTTTTTGGCGCCGTCGGCACCTGCGGACAACGATGCACCTCAACCAGAAGGCTGATCATTCAGGAAAGTATTTATGAAGAAGTGAAAAACAAGCTGGTGCTTGCCTACAACAGCGTTTCGAAAAAGGTGGGCGATCCTTTCAACGAAGGCACCCTGGTGGGCCCAATGATCGACAATGGCGCCGTTAAGCAGTTTGAAAATGCACTTTTGGAAGCCAAAAAAGAGGGTGGGAAAATTATCTTCGGAGGAGAAGTCCTGAGCGGTAATACCTATTCATCAGGCAATTATGTGGTCCCGGCCCTGGTTGAAGCAGAAAATCATTACCAAATTGTTCAGGAGGAGACTTTTGCCCCCATCCTGTATCTGATTAAATATAAAAACATTAGCGATGCTATCCGGCTGAACAACAGCGTTCCGCAAGGCTTATCCTCTTCACTTTTCACGCTCGATATTACCGAAGCCGAAAAATTCCTGTCGGAAGCCGGCTCCGATTGCGGCATCGCCAATGTGAACATCGGAACCTCCGGCGCTGAAATCGGCGGGGCATTTGGTGGTGAAAAAGAGACCGGCGGCGGCCGTGAATCCGGGTCGGATGCCTGGAAAAGTTACATGAGACGTCAGACCAATACGATCAATTATGGATCTGAACTCCCATTGGCTCAGGGAATTACATTCGGATTCTGAAAATCGGTATCAGGAATTCAACTGTTCGATAATTGACTGTCCGCAGGTGAGAACATCTGTCTCATCTACTTTATATACAACCGTTTGCGGGATGTTCCATTTTTGAATAACCGCATCGGTCATGCTATCGCGGACCGTGAACAGGAGATGATGGATGGAGGCTTTTCTCAGGTTATCGATCGATTGCGACCACCCCTTGTCATGGAGTTCAAGGTTTCCTACCTCATCAATCACGACGAGCTTTTTCCCCAATAACTGTGAGGGGGACAAAATCTTCATCCCTCTTTCAAATCCTTTGGGGTAGATGGCAAATCTTCCGATTTTATCCAGATTTGTTCCGTCGCTCTCCCTCAGTAAAATTTCAGTCTCGTTGGTTTCAAGTTCAACCAGATCATATCCAATCGTTTGGGTATCTTCTCTCACTTTTTCAGATAAAAAACCCCCGACCGAAATATTTTCCTTCCGGAGTACCTCAATCAGTTCCCTGGTGAAAGAAGTCTTGCCCGAGCCAACAGGACCACTGATGATAAACACTTTTTGATGGAATACCGGACTATTTCTGATTTCCGTTAATCTGCTTTCGGCATGTAAAATAAATCCGGAAAATACCGAGACCGGGTTCCTGATGATCGTTTTAAAGGCCGGTATGCGGGCTATGAAAAAAGGCAGACTTTCAACCGAAAGCTCGATAGCCAGTGGCAAATGCTTGAAAGAGGTTCCCAGAAAGTAGTTTCTGATTCTGGGATTGTATAATTCCGTTCCCAACACCGCAAAACCAAGGATAATCACCACTGCCCTGAAGTTCATCTGAAATCCGGCTAACAATCCCTTTTCCAGAACATTTTCACCGGTCTGGGCATTAGTAAACACAAATGCTGTAAGCAAAGTAATGATTACAAAGAAGATCCAGAATTTTGGTTTCGATAGCTGTCGCAGTACCCGTTTATACCGGAATGACCATAAAATCACGATACCCGTGATGGCCAGGCTCCATACCACCCATGAAGTTTTGTTCAGCAGGAAAAATGCCCCGATAATCAGAACAAGATCCGTGAACATCCAAATAAGCGAGTATTTGAACTCATGCCCCGGTTTTTTATCGGGCTGTCTGAACCATCCCTCCCCGGCACCGGGCAGTGATTCAACCGATTCCCGTGAAGCATCACGACCGACTTTTATCCCGATAATACCTGCCAATAGTCCGAATATCAGATCGGCCACCAGCAGGATAATAATCGGCAACCAAACAATGTCGGTTTGCAAATGAAGCTGCTTTTGCGCCATGTGCAACAGATCGGTATATACCTCAACGATGCCCGCTCCATAAAAAATGATGTAATTGGCAATCTTTTGGAACAGGTTCCACGACATGGCAGCCATTGAGCCTAGCAGATAGCCGGGAATGGTTCTGCCGAAGGCTCTGACAAATGTCTCCAGAAGAACCGCTTCCGTGAAAATGGCGATCATCGGTCCGAAAATCACCGCGCTTGGCGACATGGTTTTCATGAGGGCGCAAATCAAACCGGCTCTCCAGAACAGGCCCTTCTCCCTCCACCGGTAGCTCATCGATATCAGAATAATAATTCCGATCGCAGTAAGAATATTCCCGCAAAACGGGACCTTCAGGTTATGCAAAAAGCTTCCGAGAACAATTTCAGAGGCAGCCCAGATAGTGCCGATGATTGATGCCTTGATCCATTTTTCGCTTAACGCCGGCTTAACCATAATCAGTTGATTTTCAATTTACAGACTAATCTTTCAGGATACAAATTTTCTGAGCACAGTATCTGAAAAGGTGATATCCGGCACCCGCCTGCCCTACTACATCGAACAGCAATTCAGGTTTCGTTATTTGTGTGGCCCCGATTACCCCGACATGATTGGCAAACAAAACATCAGGAATAATACTGCTCGATGGCCCGGTAACAATAACCAGTGCCTTTTCCGGAATGGCAGAAAGCAACCCGTCAATGGTTTTATTCACCAGTGTTAATCCCGTAATAATCACTACATCCGAGTGCGGGAGAATTTTGGGGTAATCCACTGCAGGAACATAATACTTTTTTTGATCCGCATTCAGCGCATTTTCGTTCAGCTCCAGTACACGCAAATCATTATTTGTCCCGGCTATTCTTCGGATATAGGAATGGAAAGCACCGACAATCGTGATGGTTTTCTGTTGACTGAGATCGATCAGGTCGATCGGATCACAATTCCGGAGAACATGATAATCTCCGGAGGCTATCCGGGTTGAGCTGATAGCGTTCAAAACAGCGATTTTCAGGGTCAAGATGACACCCGATTCCTTTACTGTTTCAAAAAGGTCAGTTACCTTCTGTCCTTCAATATTCAGCGTAGTAAAGTCACCAAAATCGCGGCTCTCTTTGGATGAAAACGGATGGCTGTCGGGCATGGTTGACGCCACACCGCAGGACCCATCCGACAGTCTCACCGCTGTAAGAAAAGGCCCGATCCTGACTCCATCAATGGTAAGATGCTCAATATCGGTTTTTTCGCAGGCCTTTAGCAGGTTATATGTTTGATTGATGATCATGTTTTAGATAGCCTGTTGAGGCATTTGCAATCCATTTTATGTGCGGCAAATATAGATGATAATACGAAGGGACAAAATGTTATTTGGGAAGGTGGTGTTGACAACCTTTTGTGAGGTTGCGAGATATGAAAGCAAAAATCATTGTTTTGTGATGAATCTGTTTGGATATTTGGCAAGTTTTGATCATACAAATTGAGAGCAGAACCTGATCAATAAAAACGATTAAACCAGCCGGGGTTATATGGTAACAGATCATTCCAATGCGCTTAAAGATTTCATTGAATCCGGGTATAGCTGTTCACAATCGGTACTGGCAGCTTTCAGTGAGGAATATGGATTACCTCGGGAGACGGCTTTGAGGATTGCTGCTCCCTTTGGGGGAGGTTTCGGTGGTTATGGGAAAACGTGTGGTGCGCTGACCGGTGCCATGATGGTTATCGGTTTAAAATGCGGCAACTCCGATGGACAGGATCTGGAGGCAAAGTTGCAGACCCGCACGAAAACCCGGGAGCTGATCGAAGCTTTTGAAAAGGCACACGGAACGAGCACCTGCAATGAACTGCTCGGTATCGACCGGAGTAACCTGAGCGGTGCAGAACTGAAAGCGAAGCTCCCGTGTATTCATGATACCTGTAAGAATTTTTTGATAACGGTGATCGCGTTCCTCGAAGAGGATTTGTAATTTAGCATTTGTATCCCTATAAACAATTAATAGAGAAAGATTTATGAACCTAAGAAAAATGTGGCTCAATATCAACGGTGCAAACCGCATGTTCATTTGCGATCCGGAAAAGGACACTCTTGCCGATGTGGTTCGTCGCATGGGATTAACCGGAACTAAAGTAGGCTGCAATAAAGGTGTTTGCGGATCATGCTCGGTCATTCTGAACGGGAAGCTCATCCGGGCTTGTACCAAAAAGATCCGTTCCGTTGAGGAATACAGCAAGATCGTGACCATTGAAGGTATTGGCACCCCCACTCATCTTCACCCCATTCAGGTTGCCTGGATGAACCTGGGAGCCGTTCAGTGCGGATTCTGCGTACCGGGATTCATCGTGTCAGCTTATGCGTTGCTTACGGAGAACAACAATCCAACCCGTGAGGAGGTTCGCGACTGGTTTCTGAAACATCGCAATGTTTGCCGCTGTACCGGTTACAAACAGATCGTTGACGCTGTGATGGCTGCTGCCAGAGTGATGCGCGGGGAAGCCACCATTGAAGACATTTCATTCCAGAATCCCAAAGACGGCGAGTTTTACGGCAAGCCGGTCGTACGCCCTACCGCACTGGCAAAGGTTTGTGGTTTGGCCGACTACGGTGACGATCAGGAATTGAAGATGCCTGCCGAAACCCTGCATGTGGTTATGGTTCAGCCAAAACTGGCTCACCACGCCAAAATTCTCAATATCGATTTCAGCGAGGCAGAAAAAATGCCGGGAGTAGTGAAAATCATTACTTACAAGGATATCAAAGCCGCAGGCGGAACCAATATCCAGTCTGAGGGTCATTTCCACGAGCGTACTACCCTGATGGTTCCAAGCCGCACGGTATTATGTGAGGATAAGATATTCCGATATGGCGATCCGGTAGCCCTGGTGTGCGCCGATACGAAAGACCGCGCCCGTGCAGCTGCCGCAAAAGTGAAAGTGGAAATTGAAAAACTTCCTGAATATCTGAATTACCTGGATGCAGTGATGCCGGATGCCATTCGTATTCATGAAGATACACCGAACATTTTTGCCATGCAACCGGTGTTGAAGGGAGTTGGGCTCGAAGATCCGATCAAGGTATCTGAAGTGATCGATCAATCGGAATATAGCGTCGGGGGTAGCTTTTATGCCACCCGTGAACCTCACCTTTCGATTGAAGGAGATTCGGTACAGGCCTATTTTGATGAAGATGGATTTCTTGCCATACAGTGCAAATCACAGGGAGTTTACTCCTCGATTGGCCGTATTGGAAATTCATGCGGAGTACCCAAGGATAAGATCAGAATTATTATGAACCCGACAGGCGCCAGCTTCGGATGGTCAACCAACGCCGGAGACCTCTGTCTGGCTGCCGCTGCAGCTGCCGTTACCAAAATGCCGGTTGCCCTCTCGATGACTTATGAAGAACATCAGCACTTTTCGGGGAAACGCCGTCCATGCCACTCCAACGGACGTGTTGGCTGCGACAAAGACGGTATCATAACAGCCACCGAATTTGAATTCGGGATGGATCAGGGCGCCTACACTTTTGGAGGTGACGATGTCATTTCAAAACAGGTACGTTTTGCGTTCTTCCCTTACAAAGTTCCTCATGTTGCCGGACTGTCACGCATAGCCATCACTAATCACAATTTCGGAACAGCCTATCGGAGCTACGGCTCACCGCAGGCTTACACCATGAGTGAAGCATTGATGGATATGCTCGCTGAAAAGGCAGGCATCGACCCATTCGAATTCCGCTGGAGAAACATTGCCCGCCCGGGAGACACCAACGTCAACAGCGCTCCCTTCAGGCTCTATCCAATGGAAGACATGATGCTGAAGCTAAAACCCCATTATGAAAAAGCCGTTCGGGAAGCCAAGGAAAAAGATACCCCGGAGATTCGCCGCGGTGTTGGACTCGCCTGGGGTGGATTCAATGTTACTGAAGGAGCAACCGACAGTGCAACCATTCATCTGGAGCTCAATCCCGATAATACAATAACAAAATACGACACCTGGCAGGAACTTGGACAGGGCGGTGATATCGGATCACTGATGGTAACCCTTGAAGCTTTAAAACCGATGGGAGTTACTCCTGATCAGATCAAGCTGGTACAGAGCGACACCAAGCTTTGTCCGGATAGCGGTATGTCGGCCGGAAGCCGTTCGCACTACATGAACGGGCATGCAACCATCATCGCTGCAGAAAAGCTCATGAAGGCCATGCAGAAAGAAGACGGGACTTTCAGAACCTATGACGAGATGATCAAAGAGGGTCTTCCGGTTAAATACGAAGGCAAATACATGACCATCGTCACCGAGGGATTAAGTCGCCTTGATCCGAACACCGGTATCGGAGATCCCACGCCGGCATTTACTTACGCGCTCAACATGGCTGAAGTAGCCGTTGACACAAAAACCGGTAAAACTACCGTAACCCGCTTCATCTGTGTGGCTGATGTCGGAAAGATTGGAAATATCGACGCAGTAAATGGCCAGGCTTTCGGAGGAATTTCGCACAGCATCGGCTTTGCCCTTTCCGAAGACTATGATGATGTTACCAAACATACCAATATCGCATCCAGCGGAGTACCTTATATTAAGGATATTCCGGATGATCTGCTGGTAATCTATAATGAAACCGGTGATAAAACCGGACCTTTCGGATCATCGGGAGCCTCTGAGGCATTTCAGGCATCCGGGCACGTGGCAGTTTTGAATGCCATTTACAACGCCTGTGGTGTACGTGTTTTTGAAATGCCGGCAACTAAAGAAAAAGTGAAAGCCGGTCTCGATATTCTCGCTTCCGGCGGAACAATCGCACCTCCCAAGAAATATTTCCTGGGTTCCGATTTGTACGATGAACTGGAAAGCATCAAGGCAAATCCTGTTCCTTATGGGGGTATCGACTACTTTAAACCGATCGGGGGAGCTGAAGGAGAGAGATTCTTCTAGTTTGTAAATATGGCATATACGCACGACCTTGTTGCGGACTGCTTACAGTTTGAACGGGCATTTTGCACTGCAAAGTGCCCGTTTAATCTGGATGTCCGTGACTTTATCGGGAAATTGCAGCAGGGGCGGTTCAATGTTGCCTACAAAGCCTATCAGAATGCAGTGGGATTTCCAGGTATTGTAACTGCGTTATGCCCCGAACCCTGCCGGTTGGTCTGTCCGATGAAGGATGCCGGTGGCGCCATTTCGATCATCCAGCTTGAAAAAGCTGCCATGAAGTTTGCCCGCAATCAGGATCCGGATGAATACAATATGCCGGCCAAAAATCAGAGAATTGCGATTATCGGAGCCGGAATCAGCGGGTTAGCCTGTGCTTTGAGGCTCATTACCAGAAAGTATCCGGTCACGGTTTTTGAAAAATCCGCCCAAATTGGAGGCCACCTGCATACACTGCTTCCAGCCGAAGTATTTATGCGGGACATCGACCGGCAGTTCAGCCGGGAAAACTATGATCTCCGCCTTAACACCGAAATCACCAGTCTGAGTGCTCTTGACTTTGATGCCATCTATATCGCAACGGGAAAAAACGGTACTGATTTCGGAGCGGAATCCAGTAGTGACGGTGTTTTTAAAGGAGGCTCCCTCATCGGTGCCGACACCATGCATGCGCTTGCTCAGGGGCTAAATGCCGCCGGCACCATCGAACGCTATCTGAAAACCGGCATCATGGTTTTGCCGGAAGAGCTATCCGGAACCAAACTGATTGCGGATGCCATTGAGATCACACCCGGCGAAGCGGTGATCCCGGCCAACGGCACCTCATTCACCCGGGATGAAGCGCTGGCAGAAGCAAAAAGATGTCTGAAATGCTCCTGCGATGCCTGTGTCCGCTACTCTCCCCTGATGAGCTATTTCAAGAAATTTCCCAGGCGCATCACCGAAGAAGTGGAAGTTACCATCCACCCGAGCACACTCGACGGTAACGGCACTGTGGCAACCCGGCTGATCTCCACCTGCAACCACTGCGGTTTGTGCAAAGAGGTTTGCCCTCAAAATATCGATACCGGAGAGTTCCTCCTCCAGAGTCACCGGGCTATGCATGAAAAGGGAGCTATGCCCTGGGCATTCCATGAGTTCTATCTCAGGGATATGGATTTTTCGAACCACGAGGCTGCCCTTACCCGTATACCATCCGGATATGAAAAGAGCCGTTACCTGTTCTTCCCCGGCTGTCAGCTGGGCGCTTCAGATCCACGATATGTCACGGAAAGTTTCCGGTTCCTTACCGAGCGTTTTCCCGATACGGCTCTGATGCTGCATTGCTGCGGCGCACCTGCCGAATGGGCCGGCAATGATGCTCTTCATCAGGAAGGTATTGAGAAAATCAAATCCGATTGGATCACACTGGGGAAACCGAAAGCTATTTTCGCCTGCCCCATGTGCAAGCAGATGTTCGAAAAATACCTGCCGGAAATTGAAGGAGAATTTCTGTACAATTTAATGGATGAAGAAGGAATTGTCCCGATTGGTTCAACAGATCGCGCAACAGCTTCTGTGTTTGACCCTTGCGCCAGCCGAAATGAACCATCGGTTCAGAAAACCATCCGCGATCTGGCCATCCGATCGGGGTTTGAGCTGGAACCGCTGCCGATGGAAGGGAGACTCGCCGGATGCTGCAGCTATGGCGGACAAGTGGCCATTGCCTATCCGCCTTATGCGGAACATATCGTTCAGGCGAAAATTGAACAAAGCGAAAACCCCTATATTACCTACTGCGCCAATTGCCGGGATATTTTTGCGGCTGCAAAAAAACCGGTCTGGCATATTCTCGACATCCTGTTTGGGTTAGGAAATGCCAACCGAATACCTCCTACTGTTACCGAATGCAGAAACAACCGGTTACTGCTGAAACAGCAGATACTCAATTCGTTTTGGAACGAGACCGAAATCATGTTAATACCTGATTTTATGCTACTTATATCATCAGAATTAAAGGAAAAATTAAATAAGGCGCTGATTCTTGAAACCGATGTTTACCGGGTCATTGAAAGCTGCGAGCAAACCGGGATGAAACTTTTCAACCTGGAAACCGGTTCATTTTCCGGGCACCTTCAGATCGGGAATACGACCTACTGGGTGGAATACCGGATCAATCTTGATTCAGGATATGAGCTTTTGAATGCTTACTGTCACCGCATGAAAATCGAGGAGGCCTGATATGCCGGAAACCAGGAAAATGATCTGTTGCAAATGCAACAAAGAGCTGGAAATGATTAAAACCGATTTCAGCTATCTCGGGCACAGCTTTTTCACTGAAGTCCCCAAATGCCCGGAATGCGGGCAGGTATTCATTCCTGAAGAGCTGGCCAGGGGGCGCATTTCAGAAGTTGAGATGCAGATGGAAGACAAATAGCATGAACGAAGCAAAGGTTCTGTATAAAACCTGGAGTGTTTGTCCGGTTTGTTTGAAGAGAGTCCCGGCTGAGCGTGTGCAGGTTGGCAGCGGGGTATTTCTGTGGAAGAGCTGCCCCGAACATGGCTCTTTTACAACCCTGATCTGGCGCGGTTTAACCGATATTAATGAATGGACCGGCAATTCGGAGGTCCCGGCTGCCGAAGATCCTAAATGCCCCGATCAGTGCGGCCTCTGTGGGGATCATCTGCAAGAAACCTGTTGCGTATTGCTCAATGTCACCAATCGTTGTAACCTGAACTGCCGATTCTGTTTTGCCGATAATGAGGCAACAACCATTGACCCTTCCTTTGAAGAGATTGTACAATCGCTGAACAATCTGATTGAAAAAGGCAAAACACTGGTGCAAATGAGCGGCGGCGAACCAACCATGCGCGATGACCTTCCGGAAATCATCGCTGCGGCAAAGGAAGCGGGTGCCAGATATGTTCAGCTCAACAGCAACGGTGTCCGGTTGAGTGAGGACCGGGATTATGTGAAAAAACTGGCCGAAGCCGGATTATCCTTTTTATTCATGCAATTCGACGGTACCCATGATGAAATATACAGAAGCCTGCGCGGAAAGCCCCTTCTGGATATCAAAAAAAGAGCTATCGACAACTGTGCTGAGTTTAATATCGGCGTAACGCTCGTGCCGACCCTCGTTCGGGGAATTAACACTGATCAAATCGGAGAGATCCTTCGGTTCGCCATCGCCGGATCACCAAAAATCCGCGGAGTGCATTTTCAGCCGGTAACCTATATCGGGAGAGTGCCTGAAAATCCGACAGAAAAGGATCGTTTTACCCTTGACGACCTGTTAGCGGAAATTCAAGCTCAATCAGATGGACTCATTAAATCTGAAAACCTGCTCCCCTCCTCGTGCGACCACCCGCTGTGCGGTTTCCACGGAGATTTCATAATCGGTCAGCATGAAGTGATCCCGCTGCTTAAAAGGTCGAAACCCGTGAAGAACTGCTGTTGCACACCGACACCGGCGGATAAAAACCGCGAATTTGTTGCGCGGCGCTGGCAACGGCCTGCAGCGGATCAGACAAATGAAAACGCTTGCTGCGGGGACGTTCATGACATGGAGTATTTCCTCGACAGGGTGAAATCCCATGGTTTTACCATTTCGGCCATGGCATTTCAGGATGCAGGCAACATCGACTTCTCACGCCTCCGAAGATGCAGTCTGCATGTTTATGACAAAGGGAAAATGGTTCCATTTTGCGCCTATTATCTTTCCGCGTGGAAACAATGACCCCTATTCAGAGTCCGGTAAACCGTCCCGGTGGCTTCATGATAACCGACCGGGCATTTGGCTTCTGTTCGTTTAAAG
Source organism: Bacteroidales bacterium (assembly GCA_028707745.1). Classification (GTDB taxonomy): domain Bacteria; phylum Bacteroidota; class Bacteroidia; order Bacteroidales; family UBA12481; genus UBA12481. The sequence goes on from JAQWAJ010000002.1 coordinate 12,374, forward strand.
CCGGATCAAAAATACTCGATATCGGTTGCGGTTCTGGGGCCACCGTCAAACATTTGAAAAACTGTTATAATCTTGATTCATACGGACTTGATATAATTTCAGATTTCATTGATACCTCTTCCGGGCTGATCAGAGCCACCGCAGAAGAGATCCCGTTTCCTGCTGCATCCTTCGACGGCGCACTCCTGGAGTGCAGTCTGTCGGTCATGGACAACCAGGCAGCTGTATTGAAAGAGTGTGATCGGATATTAAAGTCCGATGGCCGTCTGATTATTTCAGATATGTATGCCCGGGGGGAACCCGTAAGATTGCAGGGCTGCCTGAAACACCTTCACACCAAGGAGTATCTGATTTCACTATTGGAAGAATGCGGTTTTTCGGTTGAACTTTTCGAAGACCATACTTATCATCTGCAAACGATGTGGGGACAGCTGATAATCGAGCAAGGGGCAAAGGCCTTCTATTGCAGTGTGGGTGCGGATCCTGCAACCATGAAACGCGTCAAGTGCGGTTACTTCCTGATAGTGGCCCGGAAAAGGAGGAACCCATGATCTCCCCGGTCGAAACATGGGTGGCACAAACAACAGGCCTTACTGGGAATCTCAACCCGGAGACGCTCCATCATTGGCAATTGGATAAGCTTAAAGAACAGATCAGACACGCTGCTGAAAACAGCCGGTTTTACCGCGATAGACTCAGTGTAAGTACGAATCTCACCGACCTTCCATTCACTTTTCCCGAGGATATCTGTGATCCATTGGCCTTTTTAGCGATCCCACAAAGTTCTGTTGCCAGGATCACCACACTTGCCACTTCCGGCACCACCGGTGAGAAAAAACGCATCTTCTTCTCCGAAAGCGACCTTAAGCGGACCATTGATTTTTTTGCCGCAGGCATGAGTACCCTGGTTCACGAGGGCCAAAAGGCGCTGATTCTCATCTCCGACGAAACGGAAAACAGTTTGGGAAGTCTGCTGAAAACCGCTCTTTCAGGAATTGGAGTATCAGCACAGATTTTGGGTCCTATTCGAAACGCACAAGAGGCCATCGATGCGGCAATAGGGTTCGATTGCCTGATCGGGATGCCGGCAGAAATTCTATACATGAGCCGGACAGAGCCTGATTTGCGCCCATCCAGCATTTTGCTCACGGCTGATTATGTACCTCAATGTATAATCACCGGTATCTCAAAAACCTGGAAATGCCAGGTGTTCACTCACTATGGCCTCACCGAAGTTGGTTTTGGCTGCGCGGTTGACTGTAACCAGCACGCCGGTCACCATTTGCGCGATGCCGATCTGATCATGGAGATCATTGATCCTGAAACCGGCAAACCGGTTGATTCAGGCCAACGCGGCGAGATCGTGATCACCACCCTCAGCAATGAGGCGATGCCACTGATCCGTTACCGGACCGGCGATATCTCAAGGCTGATCACTGAGCCATGCGGGTGTGGCGGATTGCTTCATACGCTGGGCAGGATCGAAGGCAGATATGGGAGCGCCATAACGCAGGCAAACGGAAAATCCTTCAGCATTCATCAGCTCGACGAAATGATCTTTGCCGATCCCGGGGTCCGTGGATATCAGGCTATGCTCGAAAGCCATGGCGGACCTGATCTTTTAAACCTCACCATCGAAACGAACAGCACTTTTGATCTCTCTTTATTGGCAGGGCACCTGCCCCCGGATCTTAAAATCAGGATTAACCTTGATAAATCAGACCCATTCAGGCAGCGGGGGAAAAGGATAATCCATATTGACTGATATAAACTATTTTTGTGATTGATAAATCAGAACAGACAAATGAAAAATATCTATTTACAAATAGCCGGCACACTACCTGAAAAATCGGGGCTCGTACTGGCAACTGTTACAGGAACACAGGGATCAACCCCTCAGAAACCCGGAAGCTCAGCGCTGTTTGAAAGTAGTGCTCTGATTGCAGGTACTGTCGGAGGCGGAATTGTCGAAAGCGAAGTACAGAAGTTCGCGGGTAAATGTGCAGTAACTAAAAAATCTGTATACCGCACCTACAATATGGACAGCGATGTTACATCCGGGGAATGCCCTGTTTGCGGAGGTTTAATATCGATATTGATCGATGCCTACCCGCTCAGCAGCCGGGATGTGTTCGGTAAAATGCAGGACAGTCTGGAATCGGGGATTCCCGGAGTTCTCATTACCGGAATCACCCCGGTCGGAGATTCCGAAGTAACCATCAGCCGTTACTGGGCAACCGGAGAATCTGACGCGTTCCTGCCCGACCAGTTTAAGGAGACTATCATCCAGGAGGTCCAGGGAATGCTCTCCGCCCGAACAGGCTATCAGGAGCTCAATCTGAGGCTGCCGGGTGAAAAGGTCAGTACCAAATTCTTTCTGGAACCGGTATTCCCGCTACCGCGACTGGTCATCGCCGGAGCAGGGCACGTAGGAAGGGCGCTTTCGCATGCCGGAAAGTTGCTGGATTTTGAAGTCATCGTAATCGATGACCGCGAAGAGTTCGCCAACCCGCACAATCTGCCGGATGCCGACCACATCATTCTTCACGACATTACGGAGTCGATGCGGGAAATCAGGAAAGATATCAATACCTATATCGTCATTGTCACCCGTGGCCACAGTCATGATGCCGATGCCCTGCGGCAGTGTATCCGGTCGGAAGCCGGATATATCGGTATGATGGGCAGCAAAAGCAAGGTCGCCAAGGTGCATGACGACTTCATCCGGAATAATTGGGCCACAGAAGAAGAGTGGCAGAAAGTATATACCCCGGTTGGCCTCGCTATCGGATCGACCACCGTTGAGGAGATTGCGGTAAGCATCGCCGCACAGCTGATCCAGCGTAGGAGTGCAAACCTCAAAAGATGACGGGAATCTGGGCAATAGTACTGGCAGCCGGCGAGTCCCGTAGAATGGGCTCGCCGAAGATGATATTGCCCTACGAAGGGAAAACCATCATTGAGCGGGTTCTCGATAACATACTCGTGTCTGATGTTGATCAGGTGGTGACTATTCTGGGCTGTTATCGGGAGGAAATTCTGAAAATAACCGGCAACTATCCTGTAAAGCATTTTTATAACAGCAATTACAAAGAGGGTATGTTTACCTCCGTACAATGTGGGTTTCGATTTTTGCCTGATGATTTTCGTGCTGTCATTCTCTTTCTGGGCGATCAGCCCATGGCTGAAACTGCTGTGATCAACCGTCTGATCAACGCTTTTGGTGAATCTGACAAGGGCATTGCGATTCCCGTTTTTGATAATAAGCGCGGCCATCCGCTTCTGGTCAGCTCAAAATACCGGAATGAAATTATCACGCTCGATGAACCCGATGGTATGCGTGGTTTTCTCAGAAATCATCCTGACGACATACTGGAGGTTGAAACGGTGAATCCATCGATTTTAAAAGACATCGACACCCGGGAAGAGTATCTCAGGGAAATCTCAGAACACGATCTTCATTCCAACCCCACCGGGAGCAGCACATAAGTAAACTTCCGGACGAGGTTTGTAACCGGCGGTCATGATACCGGGATTATATTTCCGGCAATAGGCTTCATAATTCTTCATGGAACGGGTCGGCTGGGTCCAGATCTGAACTTCGGAGATCACCGTGTTCATCGCCAGATTCCCCACCCCTGCCCAGATTGAACGGTTGAAGCCAAGCCACGTAATCAGTCCGCTGCTCAAATTTACAGCACCATACAAGGCATGGGCCTTCCACGACTTCCCTAACTTTTCCGTTTCAGCACTTTTCTTCAGATACTCTTCGGCAACAGCCAGTTTTGCCAGACGCTCCCCGCAGGTTGATTCGGGCAAATTGATGAGCAATTCAGCCTGCCGGCCCGGGTGCAAAGGTGCGATCAGCTGCCCCACAGCCCCCAGAGCAGTGGTCGCAGCTCCCAGAGCCATATCCTGCTGGGTGCTTTTATCGTCACTCATCATGCTTACGGCACCCTGTCCGACCGTTGCAGCGCTGTACCCCCCTAACCAGCCGTACCACCAACGATCGGTATTTATTTTGTCCTGCTGCAGCATTGTCTGGATGCATTGAATACGCTCCTTCACCAACGAGTCTGGCATCACATCCTGTGCCGGGAGTTTAATCGATAAACAAATGAATATGAATAGGATAGATATACATCCAATCAAATTTCTTCTTTGATCAGTCATAGGGATCAGATCTTTGGTCAGGCAGTAAAAACGCTATAAGGATACAACATTTTAGGCTATCTTTGATTGTAAGCTTCTAAATTCTGATCATCCACAACCGATGGAAAACAACGAATCGATCAAAATGACCTTCCCGAATAAGCTCGGTTATTCATTAATGGTTCAGCTGTTTGTCAGGGAAATCGCCAAAACGGTAGGTTTTTACGGTAAAGAGCTGAACGAGATAGACATTGCTGTGGAGGAGTCCGTTTCCAATGTCATGGCTTATGCCCATGATGAAGAGAATCCCACTTTCGATATCATCTGCGAGAAGATTCCCGGAGGATTAAAGATTACCGTGAAAGACAAGGGTATTCCATTTGATGCGGAGAACATCCGGAAATATGAGCTCTCCCGAAATCTCGACGAGCTGCCGACCAAAGGATTGGGCATCTATCTGATTCAAAAAATGATGAATGAGCTCACCTTCCGCAACCTCGGAAAAGAGGGTAAAGAAACGGTCATGATCAAGTTTCTTGCTCATCCTGCCATCGAGGTGGAGGAGGAAGAAATCGTGAAAGAAGATGAAACTCCGGTACCAGTTGCCGGGAAGATTGATTATGAAGTGAGAGCCCTTCAGGAGGAAGAGGCCATCGAAGTTTCGCGATGTGCCTACAAAACTCATGGGTACACCTTTTTCGATGATCATATTTACTACCCCGAACGGCTGGTTGAACTGAACCGGACCTCCACGATGATATCCGCCGTGGCCGTTACCAAGGACAACATCTTCATGGGCCATGCGGCGCTGTTGTATTAATACCCTGACGACACTATCGCAGAGCTCACCTTTATTTTCGTCAATGTTGAATACCGCGGTCAGGGCGCTCTGAACCGCCTGGGTGATTTTCTGTTCAACGTACCGAAAAGCCGCAAACTCACAGAGATATACGACTAT
>JAQWAJ010000240.1:0-2674 GCA_028707745.1 Bacteroidales bacterium
AACCGATATTGGCTTTTCGGATTAATGTCCGTTGCTTTTCGGAATATCCGGATACATCCTGACCATTAAAAAATAACCGCCCCGAAGTGGGATTGTCCAATAATCCCAATAACGTCAGTAAGGTTGATTTACCGCAGCCCGACGGTCCCATAATGGCAGCAAATTCGCCTGCTTTAATATCCAGAGTAACCTTGTTTAAAGCAGTGGTTTCGACTTCATCAGTCCGAAAAACCTTAGTTAAATCAATCGTTTTTATCATGAGAGTTGGTTCATCTGAGCGGATTGCGAATGGATGACTTAAAGTAGTTTGAAAATATAATTAACTATTTGAGTATCAGCTTATCATTATTTCCGAAGCTCGTGTAAGGGCTGACTACCACCTTTTCGCCGGGTTGCAAGCCTTCCAGAATTTCATAATATCTGGGGTTCATCCGGCCGGTTTTGATAGTCCGCTTGGTAGCGAATGTTCCTGATGGATCGACCACATATATCCATTGCCCCCCCGTTGATTCAAAAAAACCGCCTTTCAAAACCTGTATGGCTTTAACGGGTTGGCCGAGTTCGATATTGACGCGATAGGTCTGGCCGGTCCTGATATTATCGGGTTTCACTCCTGAAAAATCCAGATCGACCTGGAACCTGCCGTTTCTGACTTCAGGATAAACCTTGATGATCGTCAGGTTGAATTTCTGGTCGTTACGTTCGAGGGTAGCCGGTAAGCCGGTTCTGATCCTGTCGATCCAGTGTTCATCGATATTGGCAGTTACCTTGAAATTATCGAGAATATGAATCTGGCCCAAACGGTATCCGCTAACGATGTTCTGGCCGATCTCCGCCTCAAGTGATCCCAGCTGGCCTGAAACAGGTGCTTTAACACTGAGGTTCTCGAGTTTTTCCTTAACCAGCTGTATGTTATCCTGCATCCGGTCGAGTGCGTTCTCCAGGCTTTTCACCTGGGTTGCTCTGAAAAGTGAATCCTGAACAGATTTTTCCCTGAAAAGACCGATGGTTTGCTGGGTAAGCTGGTAGTTCTCTTTCGACTGTAGATATTCCTGTTCGGCAATCAATCCCTGATCAAACAGGGTTTTATTGGATTCGTAAATCCGTTTGAGTTTGATCAGATCGAATTCATATTGAACAATTTGCCTGCGGATTTCGATGCGCTGTTGTTCCATAGTGATTTTGGTGTCGCGGAGCCGGTTTTCCTGTTCTGCAAGATCCGCCTGGCTGGTCAGTATCCGCAGGTTGAGATCGGGGTTACTGAGTGTCAGGATAATATCTCCCTGCTTAACGTTGGAACCCTCCTCAATCAGGATTTGCTCAACCCGTCCACCTTCAACCGCGTCGAGGAAAACGGTTCTCAGTGGTTCAACGGTACCGGTTTCCGTCATGTAATCGAGGAATTCATTGTCTATCACTTCAGCGATCGTTATTTTGTCTTTCTCCACATTCAGCCTTGAAGAGTGGTCAGAGAAGAAGAGCTGGTAAACTACCAGAATGACGATCACTGCAGATACGGAGATCCAAATAATTTGTCTTCTTTTCTTTGATTTATTCTCGATGATGCGGTCCATTTTGGAGTTGGATTAGTGGAACGTTATGACGGTGTCAGGTTTCTATTGTTTCAATCTCTTCTTTTAAGCAGATAACCTGCCTATATTTGCCGCATAAATATAATCATGACAACTGATATTTACGACAACGGTCGTCTCTTACCTGTGATGGAGGAGTTTTATACGCTTCAGGGTGAGGGGTTTAATACCGGAACGGCGGCGTATTTTTTAAGGGTAGGAGGGTGTGATATCGGATGTAATTGGTGCGATAGTAAGGCAAGCTGGGCATTTGGGGAGCATCCGATGGTGGCGGTTGATGATATTGTCGACCGGGTGAGGAACATTCCGGCTCAAGCGGTTGTGGTCACCGGCGGGGAACCAACTCTCTATCCGCTCCGATATCTTTGTGATAAACTCAGAGAAGCGGGCATCAAAACATTTATTGAAACATCCGGGGCTAATCCGCTTACGGGTACCTGGGATTGGGTGTGCCTCTCTCCAAAACCTCAATTTCCGCCGGTAAGAGGTAACTATTCTCTGGCCAATGAATTGAAGGTAATCATCGAAAAACCGTCCGATTTCAGATGGGCCGAAGAGAACTCCGAAAAGGTGAATCCCGATTGTCATCTCTTCCTTCAGCCGGAATGGAGTCAGAAAAACAAGATGCTCGAACTGATTATCGACTATATTCAGCTGAATCCCAGGTGGCGCTTGTCGCTGCAAGCTCATAAATACATAGGCATCCCATAATGTCAAGGTTTCTGTTAATATTGGCTTTAGTGGTTTGTTCAGGTACTTTGTATGCCCAAAAGGCATTTAAGGCATCGGCAGATGCTTTGCGGCAACTCAAAAAGGTTGAACAGGCAATGAGCGATCTTGACTGGAATGAGTCGAAATCCCTGTCAGAACGGTTGGCGAAACGATATCCCGAATGGATTGAAGCCTGGAAGATCCGTGCTGAAGTATATCAGGGATCAGGGGATATCAAAAACAGTGAGAGAGCCCTACGGCATTTGGTCGGGCTTGATTCATCTGCGTATCCGGAAGCATACCGGTGGATAGCTGAATGGTCGTTTCAGCGGGGGAATTACCCTGATGCTGCTGTAAATATGAAGAAATAC
>JAQWAJ010000240.1:2684-4153 GCA_028707745.1 Bacteroidales bacterium
TACCGCTATAGCCCGGGGTCGGGCATCCGCTTTGCCATGCAGCAGGTTGACGGAGAGATGGTTACGAAACCTGAAAAGCTGACTGGACCGATCAATACGGATCAGGACGAATATTTTCCCAGTTTGTCGGTTGACGGATCTACGCTGGTATTCACCCGGCAAACCAAAGGGGAAGGCATTCCCACGGAGGACCTGCTCTATACATTTTATAGGGACTCCGGCTATATAAAACCCGAGCTGTTTCCCTATCCGATCAACACTTCCGGTAACGAAGGAACCCAAAGCCTGAGCCAGGATGGCAGGGTTATGTTCTTTACCGCCTGCAACCGCCCCGACACCAAAGGAGGATGTGACTTATACTATTGCATAAAAACCGGAGATCAGTGGAGTGAACCGGTCAACCTGGGTTATCCGGTAAACACCAGATATTGGGAGTCGACTCCATTTCTGACCCAGGATGGGAAACGGCTTCTGTTTGCCAGCAATCGCCCGGGAGGCTCAGGGGGTATGGATATCTGGCAGGTTTCCCTGATGCCTGACCGAAGCTGGTCAAAGCTGGTCAATCTGGGCCCCCCGGTCAATACTCCTCTCGATGAGCGGTCCCCGATCATTCTGGTCGATGGTAAAACCCTGTTTTTTACCTCCAACGGTCATATCGGAATGGGTGGATTTGACCTGTACAAATACGTGATGGACAGTAAGCATGGCACCCACCAGCCAGAAAACCTGGGCTATATGGTCAATACTCATGGGGATGAAGATGCCCTGACTGTTGACGCCGGACATAATTTGGGTTTATTCACCTCAAACCGGGATACCCTGAGTGGTAAGGATATTTACCAGGTTGATATGAGTCGTTATATACCGAAAAGAACAGTGTTTACCATCTCGGGGGTTGTACGGGACCGGAAAAGTGGTTTGCCGGTCGGTGCCAGTATTGAGGTGCAGCCTCACGGAGATACGCTGGTCAGCAGTGTCGAAGCCGATCCCGTCACCGGAGAATTTCTGCTTGGTATTTCAGAAAGGCCGTCGTATCGGATTGGAGCATCGCATCCCGGATATTTACCGTATTCGCAATTTTTTGAAAATGACACTTCGCTATGGAATGAAAAGGTTGAATATCTGATAGAGATGGAGCCTGTTCAGGCTGGGGCAGCCATTGTTTTGCAGAATATCTTTTTTGCATTCAATTCCTATGATTTATTGCCCGGGTCGGACCGGGATCTTGAATCGGTAATAGCCCTGTTTCAACAGAATCCGGGTATTGTAGTTGAAGTTTCGGGCCATACGGATAACACCGGTACGGATGATTACAATCTTGTTTTAAGCCGCAAACGGGCTGAAGCAGTGGTGAATTATCTGATCAGTCACGGTATCGGTGCCGCACAGTTATCAGCAAAAGGTTATGGCCGGATGAATCCGAGGTCAACCAATGAAACGGAGGAGGGCAGGGCACTAAACCGGCGAAC